>JBBQDJ010000005.1:0-20759 GCA_038319595.1 Verrucomicrobiales bacterium | reverse complement strand
GACTGAACGCCAGCTGGAGCAATGGCAGTCCCGTCCAACTCCGGATGAGGCCATCGACATTTCATCGGCTATGGCCCGGCTGAATAATTCTAACGACGGCCAGACGTTCTTCAGCTAAGACAACGCAGAGGATGCGGAGGTGATCGAGCGGGCGCTGCGCGTCATGCTGCCCCATGTTTTCAATCGGCTGGGCCAGAGCATCCCGATGCCCGACTGGATCCCTAGCCCGGCCAATCGGCGGTTCCGTCAATCGCTCGCTGAAGTGGACCGCGTTGTTTACCGGATCATCGAGAGGCACCGGGAAACGGCCGCCGCGGGTGGAGCGAATAACGATCTGTTAGCACTACTGATGCAGGCACGCGATCCGGATACAGGTGAGGCACTGAGTGACACCCAGCTTCGCAACGAGATCATCACTTTTTTGTTAGCCGGCCATGAAACCACCGCCAACGCGCTGACATGGACCTTCCATCTCATTTCCACGCATCCGGAAGTCGAGCGCCTAATGTTAGAGGAAATCCAATCCGTGCTCGGCGACCGGACGCCCGTCCTTGAGGACATGCCGAAATTGGTTTACACCCGGCGCGTGATTCAGGAATCCATGCGGCTCTATCCGCCGATCTGGATCATCGAGCGTCGCGCAATCGAGGCAGATGAAATTGGCGGGTTCCACATTCCTAAGGGCTCCGCAGTGGTCATCGCGCCCTATGCGCTTCACCGGCATCCCGCGTTCTGGTCAAGGCCGGAGGAGTTCGATCCGTCACGGTTTGAGGAGCGTCCGCCGGCGGCCTACCTGCCATTTGGTGCGGGGCCGAGATTTTGCATCGGCAATGAGTTCGCGATGTTGGAAGCCCAGCTGATCAGCGTCATGGTTTTGCAGAAATTTCACCTGCGCATGGTCCCCGGGCATCCGGTTGAGCCGCAGCCGGACATCACCCTGCGCGCCAAACACGGCATGATGATGACGCTCCATCGACGGCAAACCCCATGAAACGGATCGTGGAGCTAAAGGAGACCTCGGCGGCTCGATGTTCCGGATTGAAGAAAATTTCGGATCATACAAGATTCTCACCATGAAGAAACTCGCAGGACTCCTTATGCTGTTGCTGATGTTGGGAAACCTCAATGCCGCCGAAGATATGGCGCATGCTGAACTGCGGACCTTGAGGACGGAGATCATCGACGCCATCGTCAAAGGCGACATCGATACGGTCATCCAGCATGTCCACCCGGACGTGGTCGTGACGTGGCAGAATTCCGAAGTCTGCCGCGGCCGCCAGGGACTGAAGGACTTCTTCGAGAAAACCGGCAAGGAATCCTTCAAGGGCTACAAAGTCCCACCCACACCGGATGAACTGACGATTCTGCATGAAGGCAACACGGGGATTTCCTTCGGCGAGACGTCAGCACAATACCGTCTCCTCGGGATGGAATATGAAATCAAAAGCCGTTGGACGGCGACGCTGGTGAAAGTGGACGGCAAGTGGCTGCTTGCCGCCTATCATATTTCCATGAACGTCCTCGACAATCCCCTGCTGAACGGCGCGAAAAACGCACTCTATCCAGCGGTAGGCCTCGCACTGGTGATCGGCCTCGCCATCGGTCTTATCGTTGGAAAACGCCGGAAAGCCTAACCGCCTGCGGCCAGCATCACCACCTCCACCCGGGCCCCCTCCCCGATCATGACCTGCGCAAAATCGCGGGGAAATACGGCCTGCTCGTTGAGCTCGACCACCACGGGCTTGCCGCCAAGTCCGATGCTATCTAACATTTCCGACACTGACATCGCCGTTTCGATTTCATGGGGCGTGCCGTTTAGCTGGATGTTCATGAGGATTGCGGATCAGCGCCATTGCGCGAGTTGTTCCGGAAACGGGCAGTCCCGGCATTCGGAGAAATCCTCAAGGCAGAAGTCCTGATAGATCTGCATCAGCGCCTGGTGATGGGCGACCCGCCGGAGCCACGGTTGCGCCGCCGGAGTGGATCCGAAGAGCCGCAGCGAGCAGCGTGTCACCTTCTCATTGGGGGAAGAATTCCGCAGCTTGAAGTAGGATTGGAAGGTCATCCCGCCTTCATGCATGGCCAGCGGCGCGAGGTGATTGGCGATGAGTTCTAACGCCTGCGAACGTCCGAACAGGGAAATCCGCTGCGTCGAAGGCAAGGACTCCAGCGTGTGCCGGTGTGACCAGAAATCGTGCTGCAGCGCTTGCAGGAAATCGATCAGCGGCTTGGCGGCAAACGGTCGAGCCAGCGCCAACTTGCGGTATTGGGGCCATACATCCACCAATACCGCGAGAGTCCCGGTCCGGCGGTGAGGGTGGTTCGCCGGACGCTGGCCATGGGTTTTCCAAGGAATTCTCCGGTCACTGGTGGATTCAAACCGCGCCCGGCTCTTCCACCAGTTGTCCCACAAACTCCGGAGATAATCCTTGGTATCGGCGGGTGCCAATTCGTGCTGGTCGGCAGATAGAAAGCCCGCGGTTCCGAACAGAATCGATTCCGCCGACTCTCCTTCCGTCTTGAGGAGCGAAAGCGGCGCGCGTTGCGACAGCAAGCGCATCGCCAGTGCATTGCCGCGGTATCCCAAGGTTTCTGCCGTGGCTTGGAACAACGCGGCATCCCGGCCGTGGGCGTCGGCGGTGCGCAGCCAGCGCGCCGCTTTCATGGTCGCGCGATGAACCGCCGCCTCACCTAACAACCGCTCGATCGCCCCCACCGGCATCCCTTTCAACGGCGTGACGCAGCGCCCCGGATGGGCGATGGCGACCTCGCGTTGCGGACGATTGAGCGCGTCTGAGAGCTGCATCTCGGAAATCACCACCTGCGGGATCTCGCGGTGGTCGCAGGTCCGCGTGAAAATCCGGCGGGCATCCGATTGAAAGACCACATGCAGGATCACCTCGCGGAAGGCTGGATTTCCGGCGTGGCCGTGGGATTCCCAATCGCTTGCGACCGGATCGAGTTCGAGCGGTCCGGTCCGGAGTTCACCATCGATCTCGACGGCTGCCTGGATGAAATCCGGCCCGGCCCCGCGGTTCCATTCGCCGAACTGCACGATGCTAACAGATTTTCCGGTGGTCGTGCGGAAATTCCGACCGAACGCACCGGCAAACCACAAGGCCTGCAATTCGAGCTCGGGTGGCAGCGCGCTGTTCGAGGCTTCCTCAAATGCCAGCGGCGGATGCCAGATTGATTCCAGTAGAAATCCGTAAGTCATTTCAACATTTCAATGGCGGCTCTATTTCCCGGGCGGCTTCTGCTCCGCCCCCCCCACGGGAGCAGGTGGAGGCTGGGAACCGAGCAGATCCAGCCAGACTTTGATCGCATCCGCCTCGGGCATCGACCCGGAACGCAGCTGGGCGTCTTGAAGGCCGCGGACGGCAAGATCCTTGCGATCTGCCGCGCGGTTGATAGCGATCAGGTGAAAATCCTGCCTGAGCTTGTCCACGCCACTCTCATAAAATGTCTTGGCCGTCCGAAACTGATTCGATGCAGCCACGGGATCTTTGCGCTCGAGAAGCTGTAGGCCCAGTCCTTCCGCTAGAATCCCGCTTTTCATCCGCGCCGCAGCTTTCTCGATCTGTCTATCCTTCTCCACCGGGCTGTCCTTCCACTGCACTTCAGCCGCCCGCAGTGCTCGGAACTCATTATCCGTACTCTGCTTAAGACCACTCCCATCGAGACAACGGAACGGCCGATAGAGTGGATCACCCAACACCACTCCCTGCCATGAGGTCACCGGCATCGCCATCCAACAGGCCTCGCCCCAGGTGTAGCCGGCCAGCAGTTTCTGTTGGATGATGCCGAAATCGTGGGTCAGGTGCAGATAGGGTTCGTAAACATTGCCCACGGTCACCGCGGCACCACGGGCCAGCAGGCCGCCACACCAGTTTTTCGAACCGTCCGCCAACTGGTCCGCGCTGAACGAATGCAGATGCATCGCGACCGCCCCTTTGCGGAATTGGAACCGCGTGTTCAGGAATGGCCCGCTGATGTTCCAGTCATACCAGCCGTAATAAATCGAACAATCCGTCATGGGATAGTTCAACGGATAGGTCTCATTGAAACGGTCCACCACGGTGGGAATCCCCGCCTCCTGATTCGCCTTCACCACCTCCTCTAACCATTCATCGCCCTGAGGAAATTTGTTAGCGATGTCCACATAGGCCATCCCCCATAGACCGGTCGTTTCCGTTTCCACCGCGTCGCGGATCATCCGCTCACAGGTCGCCATCGTCGGCGCGTCGATCCGTGCGGTGAGGACCAGAAACGGCATGTTCGCGTCGGTCACCGGCTTGTCCGCCTTGTAATATTTGTTCTGAAGCACTCCATCCATGGTCAATCCTTCCGCGCCGAACATCGCCAACTCAGAATCCACCGACGCCTCGTCATGCCCTTTGATCGGATCCGCCGCCGAAGCGGCGACCCCCGGCGGTTTCGGCATCTGCGTGATGCGCAGCGGCACTCCGCGCATCGTCACCAGGAAGCGGATTTTGTTGGCCACCGGCAGCGTCACTCCGCCACCTTCGCTCCGCCGCTGCCACCATTTCCGCACCTCGAACTGCTCGCGCAGCGGCTTCAAGATCGATCGGTCATAATCCTCGCGCGAAATGTCTGGAACCGTCGGCATTTCCAAGCCGATCAAGTTGTCCTTCGGAATATTCCGGGCCTTCTGATAGATCTCCGCCAGTTTCTTCGATTCCGGGACCGAGGCGTTGTAGAGGATCGCCACCGACTCCGGAGAAACGGCCGCCGCCGCCCCCCACGGCAGGCCCGCGAGCAGACAGATCATCAGGACGAAAGATTTCATTGGGGCAGAGGATGCCCGGATGCCCAGATCATGCAAGACCCGGTACATCTCACAGGGAAATACGCAGTCCGTCCCACGCCGCCCGCACCCCGGAAGGAAGTTGCCCATCCAGGGTATCGTAGTCGAATTCATGCGTCAGATGTGTCAACCAGGCCTCCCGCGCGCCCGCCTCATCGATCGCCGCCAGCGCCTCTGCCAGCGAGAAATGGGTCGGATGCGTCGCCGTCCGCAGCGCATCTACCACCAGCACATCGATGCCTGAGATCAACTCCATCGTCGCCGCCGGAATCCGTTTCACATCGGAAATATACGCCAGCGTCCGCGCCCCCGGAAAATCGAAGCGGAACCCGATCGTTTCCAGCGCCGCATGCTCCACCGGCAACGGCGTGATTTTCAGATCGCCATAAAAAAATGGACCGTCAATCACCTGCGGATCCGGCCTCACGTAGCCCTCGATCAACTTCTCCGGAGAAAACGCCCAACCATACATATTCTTCAGCGTCTCCATGCAGCCCGCCGTGGCATGCAACGGCAGCGGCTCACGTTTTCGCCAACAAAACGCCCGCAGCTCATCGAACCCCGCCACGTGATCCAGATGCCCGTGGGTGTAAATCACCGCATCGATCTCCCTCAGTCCCTCGCGCAACGCCTGCATCCGCAAGTCCGGACCCGAGTCCACCAGCAGCGTCTTGTCCCCTGCCCTAACCACCACCGACGACCGGAACCGCTGGTTCCGTGGATCCTCAGAGCGGCACACTGCACAATCGCACCCGATCACCGGCACTCCCACCGAGGTGCCCGTCCCGAGAAATGTTAAGGAAAATTCCGCCACGCCGCCATCCTACACATCTCGCAACAACCGGCAACCCCTTGCCCAAACCCATGCCGTCCCGCCATCGCGCTAAGGGAGGGTGGATTTTCGGTCCACCCCACATGGACATGACGTCCATGCCCCTTATTTTCCGGGGAAGGTGACGGGCGGGATTTCACTCGGGGGAACTCGGCGGTTGATTCCTGTAGGCCGGCTTCGCATCATGCGCGGCGTTCCCCGAAACGCATGCTCACCCTCTTAAAAATCCGCAATCTGGCCTTGGTCGATGAACTCGTGTGGGAACTGGGCTCGGGGCTGATCGGGGTGACGGGCGAGACGGGTGCCGGGAAATCGGTGATCGTGGGGGCGCTGAAGTTGGTGCTGGGCGAGCGGGCGGAGAAGAATTTGATCCGGACGGGCGAGGAAACGTGTTCGGTGGAGGCGGTCTTCGAGCTGAAAGATGCGGCGGAGGTGAATGCGGTGCTGGAAAACGGCGGGTTGGATGCGTGCGATGGCGAGCAGCTCATCATCCGGCGGGTGATCGGGCAGACGGCGAACCGGCAGTTTGTGAATGACTCGCCGGTGACGCTGGCGCTGCTGAAGCGGCTGGGCGAGAACCTAGTGGACTTGCACGGACCTCACGACCATCAGTCGCTGCTGTCAGTGGAGCGGCAGCTTTCGATGTTAGACGCGTATGCGGGCGCAGAGAAATCGGTTTCCGGCTACCGCGAGTGCTACCGGGCGTGGCGCGAGAAGGCGGCGGAGCTGGAGGAGATCCGCCATGCGGAAAACGCGAGCGAGCAGGAGTTGGATCTGCTGCGCTATCAGCTTCAGGAGATCGACGGGGCGAACGTGAAGCCGGAAGACGAGCAGGATTTGGAGGATCGCTGGCGCAGGGCTTCTAACGCAAGTCGCTTGGTGGAGGCAGCGGCGGCAGCGACGGCAGCACTGAACGGCGAGGATGGGATTTTAGAGCGGTTGACGGAGGTGCAGCGGCTAGTGAGGGATTTGGAAAAGCTGGATCCGTCGATTCGCGAACGGACGGCATCGTTAGAAACTGCGTGTCTGGAGTTGCAGGATTTAGAGAGCAATCTGGCGGATTATGCGGACGAGCTCGACATCAACCCGGCAGAAGCAGCGACGCTGGAAGAGCGCGTGAATGTCATCGAGACGCTAAAGCGGAAATACGGACCTTCGCTAACGGATGTGCTGGCACGGCGGGATGCGGCGGCGGCACGGCTGGATACCATCGAGAACCGCGGCGAAAAGCTGGAGACTCTGGAGCGCGAGTTGGCGGCGCGCCGTGTGGCGCTGGATGCCGCTGGAAAATCATTGGGGGCTCTGCGCAAGAAGTCTGCACCGAAACTGGCAAAGGAAATTTCCTCTCAGCTCAAGGATCTGGGCTTCAAGCAATCGTCGTTCGAAGCGCCGCTGAAGGTTCTAACCGAGCCGGGGCCGCAGGGGCTGGAGAGCATCGAGTTCCAGTTCGGGCCGAATCCGGGCGAGCCGTTGTTGCCGCTGCGGCAGATCGCATCGTCAGGTGAAATCAGCCGGGTGATGCTGGCGGTGAAGTCGGCTCTAGCAGACCAAGATGCGACGCCGTTGATGGTTTTCGACGAGATCGATGCGAACGTCGGTGGTGAGGTGGCGAAGGCGGTCGGGCGAAAGATGGCGGCACTGGGCACTAGGCATCAGGTGGTGGCGATCACGCACTTTCCGCAAGTGGCGGCGATGTCGGCGCATCACTTCGTGGTGGAGAAGGAGGTCACGGCCGGCCGCACGCGATCGCGGCTTTTCGCGGTAAGCGGCGAGACGCGGATCCAGGAGTTGGTCCGGATGTTAGGCGGCGGTGGCGAGCAAGCCCGCGCGATGGCGGCCTCTTTATTGAACCCGTGAAACCGATCTATCAAGCTGTTCCCGAACTGGTCGAGTCCCCTTCCAAGGTGCTCGCGGTCTCTCTCGGCTTGCCCACTCTTGGGGCGGGTTCGCCGCGGCTGGTGATCGGGCGACGGGAGTGGATTTCCCTGCCGGAACTCGGAGTCTCCCCCATGAACGCGAAGACGGATAGCGGAGCACGGAGTTCCTGCCTCCATGCGGAGAACGTGGTGCTTTCAGAGGACGAGAAAACCGTCCGCTTCACGACGACGAACCACTTCAACGAGGTCATTTCCTGCGAGTCCCCGGTTGTGCGGACGGCGCGGGTGAAGAACTCATCCGGTCAGGCGAGGAAGCGAATTTTCATCGAAACGACAGCGGTGGTGCCGGGAGGATTTCGTTGGAAAATCATGATCAGTCTGGCAAACCGGTCGGAGATGCATTGTCCGATGCTGTTAGGAAGGCGCGCGCTGGCCGGGTATTTCCTAATTGATCCACAGGGATCGCGTCTGCTAGGGCCTAGGAAGATGCTCAATCCGTTCCAGACGAAAGCGCTGGAAGAACCGCAGATCGAAGAAGATCCATGAAATGAAAACGGCCAGCCGCAGGAGCGACTGGCCGGAAATGATTTCACAAACACAGGCGGTGCATCCACAGGCCGGGCAGGAGCTTTCTGCGAGGCCTGAGAAAGGCCGGAATCGAAGTGGTTTGCTCGAAGCAGAAGCGTCGTGGCAAATCCGTATAGAGGGAAGTGGGCGCCTTTTGAGCACCTTCCCCTTTCAACCGCGCACCGCTCAGCGGGCTGTGATAGTAAATGCGTTTGATCCCGAGTTCTTCGACAATGAAACGCACCGCGGCACAAAGCATCGCCTCGTCCCACCACTGCCGGGAAAGGCGCAAGCGCTCTTCCCAGTAGCGAAGGACGAAGGCGGCATCCACATCGAGGCCATACAACTTGATAGTTTTGAGGTTGTTCCGTTTGATGCGGTCCACGTAGTAGCGCACCTCGCGGAGACGGTCGTTCTGGATTTCTTCGATCAACGCCTCGCCGGTTTCCCAATCGAGGTCAATCCGCGCCCACGCGAGGGTGCGGTGTTTCCCTTCATGGATGGGATGATAGCTCAGCTCGAAAGGATCGTCCTCCCGATTGGGAAACTTCTGTTCCATCATGCGGGCGTCGCCTTCGTTGAGATTGAGCTGGAGTACGATGTTCCACGCGTGGTCCTTGCGGCTGGTCTGGAGCCAGCCGTCGAATAGTCCCAGCGTGAGTCGATAGGTCTCCACCTCATCGGGCCATAACAGCTTAAGATCCTCGGCTGTCGGGGATTTCTTTCCGAGTGATCCCAACCACGCCCGGAGGCGTGGTTTCTCCAACAGACGTCCCATCGCGGTTTGTTTGATTTCCTGCAAGCTGGCTTGGCGCAATCCCAATTGCAGAAGGGATACCGCATACCAGTCCTTGCCATAGGTGAAAAGCGTGCGGCCGCCTGGCAGGCAGGAGCGCAACTCCTCGGCTTCGAGTTGTTTCATTACAAATTTTGATTCAGGCAGCGGGCGTTAAAAGCCCCTACTGCGTTTGGTAAAACAGGTGTCCTGTTAGCGCCGCCAAATGAGCGGCTTGCCAACAGCCATGATCGTGTCCTGCCTCACGTGAGGCGGGATGACTTCGGATCAGGGTTTGGAAAACGGGACACGCATAAGAATCAGAATTGGTGCGCCGATTGCCTAAATTGAATGGTGGTTAGGCGCAAGGTAAAAGTCACCATGTGCACAGCGATGATGGCGCCAGGATTCCATTGGAAAAATCTTGGTCAGCCTGTCGAACTGCCCGGAAATGATGGGTCCGATGCTACCCGGAAGGTGCGCACTGGCGGAATTCCACAGAAGATCTAAAGCCGGGGATCAAAGCTGAAATGCTTGGGTTTCCCCGGTTTCAAACCGCGCATGAGCGGGTTCAGGGGATTGAGCAGGAGAGAATGTTCTTCGGGAACTACGACGCTGGGCAGCAGCAGCGATAGATTCCGATCATCCCTGAGCCAGCGGGTTCCGAACATCTGTGCCTGTTGGGAAGAAGGCTGGAGTTGCCAGTTTTGCGGAAGTTTCGAAGGCGGCACCCTGTCGATCAGCGAATCGGGAACCTCCAATTCGATGACGATCCATTTCAGCCGTAAGGCTTCGCGCGGGGCATGAACGAGGATCTCAAGTGCCGCGAGCGCTCGGGACTCCGCCAGATAGACCGCCGCGACTCCGGGTGAATTCCAACGTCCACCATAGAGGCGGGCTCCGTCACCATCCAGCGCCGTGGCGGCCCAGTGCTCCTGAACGATGCGGTAGAACAGCGGCATGATCAGGAGAAAACGCCGTGCTCTAACCTACCTAACAACGCGTCCACTTCACGGGCACCGACTTCGGTATCCGCAAAATCCAGCGGGCATTCCCCGTTGAAGGCGATGGCCGGAGCCGTCAACCATGAACGGGCGCCTTCGCTCCCACCGAGTGCGGCGGTGGCGTGTGACATGAGCCGCGCATAGCGGACCAAGCGATCCGAGGCGGCACGGTCCAAGGTGCCAGCCTTCTTCCGGCGGTGAAGCGTGGCCCGGGGCATTCCTAACCATGCTCCCAGCCGCTCCTCCGTCACACCCAGCATTTCCTGCATCGCGTAAAACTCCGCGAATGGCAGCCCTTCACGGACCTTCTCAATCAGGTAGGCAGCTTCAGGCTCACCCACCATGGCTGTTTCCGGCGGAACGTGATCCCAATAGCTGATTGGCTTTTGATTCATATGGATCAAATTACAGAACCTTTTGAGAACCGGCAAGGATTTTTTCCAAAAAAAACGGCCAGCCGCTTTCGCGACCAGCCGTTGAGGGATTCAGGATTCGGGGTGCGGATCAATAGCGGTATTGCTCGCCCTTGAACGGACCTTCGACCGGGACGTTGATGTAGTCCGCTTGGGACTGCGTCAGGATCGTGAGCTTGGCTCCGACCTTGGAGAGGTGGAGACGGGCGACTTCCTCGTCGAGGTGTTTCGGCAGCACGGTGACTTGGCCTGGCTTGTTAGTGGCCCGGTTCTTCCAAAGGTCGATTTGCGCGAGCGTCTGGTTGGTGAAGCTGTTGGACATGACAAAGCTTGGATGGCCGGTGGCGCAGCCGAGGTTTACGAGGCGTCCTTCGGCGAGCATGTAAATGCAGTTGCCGGTCGGGAAGGTGTATTTGTCCACCTGTGCCTTGATGTTAGTGCGGATGACGCCAGGAGCTTCGTTGAGTTTGTCGATCTGGATTTCGTTGTCGAAGTGACCGATGTTACAAACGATGGCTTGGTCCTTCATCTTCTCCATGTGCTCGAGGCGGATGATGTCGTAGTTCCCAGTGGTGGTGACATAGATATCGCCCCAGCCGAGGGTGTCTTCGAGGGTGAGGACGCGGAAACCTTCCATGGCAGCTTGGAGCGCGCAGATCGGGTCCACTTCGGTGACGACGACTTGGGCACCTTGGCCGCGGAGGGCTTGGGCGCAGCCTTTGCCGACATCGCCGTAGCCGCAGACGACGCCAACCTTGCCGGAAATCATCACGTCGGTGGCGCGCTTGATGCCGTCAACGAGGGATTCACGGCAACCGTAGAGGTTGTCGAACTTCGACTTGGTGACGGAGTCGTTCACGTTGATGGCAGGCACGAGCAAGGTGCCGGCCTTGGCCATTTGATAGAGGCGATGGACCCCGGTGGTGGTTTCCTCGGAAACGCCTTTCCAGTCCTTCACGATGGTCGCGAAGATGCCAGGTTGTTTCGCGTGGACGTCCTTGAGGAGATCTTTGATGACCTGCTCCTCGAGGTTACCGGAAGGGGTGTTGACCCAGTCGGAACCATTTTCGAGTTCATAGCCCTTGTGAATGAGGAGGGTTGCATCGCCACCGTCATCGACGATGAGCTCAGGTCCAAGGCCAGCGGGATTGACCAAGGCCTTCCAAGTGCACCACCAATATTCCTCCAGCGTCTCACCCTTCCAGGCGAAGACCGGGATTTCACGAGCGGCGATGGCAGCAGCGGCGTGGTCCTGGGTGGAGAAGATGTTGCAGGAAACCCAGCGCACTTCGGCACCAAGATCGACAAGGGTCTCGATGAGAACCGCCGTCTGAATCGTCATGTGCAGCGAGCCCATGATGCGGACGCCTTGGAGTGGCTTTTCTTTGCCGTATTTCTCACGAGTGGCCATGAGGCCGGGCATTTCGTGCTCGGCAATTTCGATTTCCTTGCGGCCGAAATCGGCGAGGCCGATGTCTCTTTCTTTGTAGTCTGTGAAGCTCATTGTTATAGTTAGTTAGAAATATGAATCAGGCGATTGCCTTCTTAATAGCGGCCACCTTGTCAGTCGCCTCCCAGGTGAGATCGGGATCTTCTTTTCCGAAGTGACCATAGTTAGTGGACTTGGAATAGATCGGGCGGAGGAGGTTGAGTTGCTTGACAATGTCGGCGGGCTTGAAGGAGAAAACCTTGAGGATGGCAGCGAGGATTCTTTCATCACTGATGGTGCCGGTGTCGAAAGTTTCGACATGGACACTAACAGGCAGCGGGTGGCCGATGGCATAGGCGAACTGCACTTCGCAATGCGTAGCGAGTCCGGCGGCAACGATGTTTTTGGCAACGTAGCGGCCCATGTAAGCGGCGCTGCGGTCAACCTTCGACGGATCCTTGCCGGAAAAAGCACCACCACCGTGACGGCCCCATCCACCATAAGTATCGACGATGATTTTTCGGCCCGTTAGACCGGAGTCGCCTTGAGGACCACCCACGACGAATTTGCCGGTTGGGTTGATGAGATACTCAGTGTCTTTGGTGAGCATTTCCTTCGGCAAGACCTTCTTGATCACTTGCTCGATGCAGAACTTCTCGATTTCCGCATGCTCCACATCGGCGGAGTGCTGGGTAGAGATCACGACGTTCACGATGCGGGTCGGCTTGCCATCGACATACTCGACCGATACTTGGGACTTCGCATCGGGCCGAAGCCACTTGGCGAGCTTGCCGGCCTTGCGGATGCGGGTGAGTTCGCGGCCGAGGCGGTGGGCATACATGATCGGCGCGGGCATGAGTTCCGGGGTTTCATTGCAGGCGTAGCCGAACATGATACCTTGGTCACCGGCCCCTTGTTCCTTGTGCTTCTTGCCATCCGCAGCAGCGGCGTCCACGCCTTGGGCGATGTCCGGGCTTTGTGCGGTGAGGTAGTTGTTGATGAAAAGCGTATCGGCGTGAAAAACGTCGTCGCTGTTGGTATAGCCAATGCCACGGACGGCATCGCGGATGATCTTGCCGATGTTGATGGCTTCATCGAGCGGCTTGGTGGTGCCCTTCTTCTTATCTTGAAGCGATGGGATGGTGATTTCGCCGCCGACGACGACGATATTGCTTTTCACGAACGTTTCGCAAGCGACGCGGCTTTTCGGATCGAGGGTGAGGCAGGCGTCGAGGATCGCGTCTGAAATGGTGTCAGCGACTTTGTCTGGATGGCCTTCGCCAACGGATTCTGAGGAAAAAATGAAGGTGCTCATGTAGTTTTTAATTTTCGTATCGTCAAATCGTGATGCGTTGATGTATCATCCGATCCATGGCGTCAATGCTGAAATCACTGAAGTTGCTGTCTGACCCCACCCGCTTGCGAATCCTGATGTTGGTGGAGAACGAGGAACTGTCGGTGGCCGAGCTGCAGGAAGTGCTGGGCATGGGGCAGAGCCGCATTTCCACTCAGCTTTCGCAGCTCAAGGCGGAAGGCTTGGTCAGCGACGAACGCAGCGGGAAAAACAATATTTACACCTGCACGGCGGATCCGGACTTGATGGAGGTCGCTCGGCTGGCGGCGGCGGAGGTCCCGGAAGTCGCTGCAGACGAATCCGCGCTGCGGCATCTGCTGCGGAAGCGGAAGGATACGTCACGCGCCTATTTCGACGAGTTGGCCGGCCGTTTCGGCAAGGATTACGTACCGGGACGCTCGTGGAAAGCTCTCGCGGAGGCACTGATCAAAATTCTAAACTACAAGGTCGTCGCCGATCTCGGGGCCGGTGAGGGAACGCTGGCCCAGCTCCTGGCTCAACGCGCGGAAAAGGTGATCGCCATCGACCTCTCGCCAAAAATGGTCGAATTCGGACAGGATTTGGCCACCCTGAATGGCCTGACGAATTTGGAATACCGCATTGGCGACATCGAGGAGCCACCGATCGAAAGCGGCAGCCTCGATCTCGCCGTGCTGAGCCAAGCACTCCACCACGCAGAACACCCGCAGCGGGCAATTGATTCCGCCTTCCGGATCTTGAAACCCGGTGGGCGCTTGATCGTTCTGGATTTGCTGCAGCACCATTTCGATGAGGCTCGGGAACTGTATGCCGACCGCTGGCTGGGATTTTCCGAAAGCGACCTTGCTGGGATGTTAGAGAAAGCCGGTTTCACGCAGATTGAAACCATCGTGGCCGATCGGGAAACGGCCGCGCCGAAATTCCAGACCCTGCTCGGCATCGGCGTCCGCGCAGGCACTGTCCTTTAGCCCGCATCCGCGAACGGCCGGGAGAGCGCTAGCATTTTCCGACTGATTCTGCTAGGGTGTGATGAACGCCCGACAGAAACGCTTGGGGCCGGTGGCCAGCGCGGCATTGTGGACATAGGTCCACGGACTGGAGACCGGCGTGTCGGATGCGATCGTTTTCCAACTTCCCGGCAGCAGGGTCGTGCTGGTTTGAAGCGTGAGAAGAAGAAACGGGGTGGTGCGGATGACGAGCGTCACGGCACCGGCAGTGGAGCGTGAGATGGACATGACGACGGGAGGCTCCGGCGTGGTCTGACTACCGCCGACATCACCGTTGAAGGTCACACCAGCGATCGACGCGAGAGCCTTGCCGTCCATGGTGCTGCTGGTTTTCAGCGTGATGGCCTGATCGGCGAGAATGATCCCTTTGAAGACAGCGAAGGTGTCGATCACCGCTGAGGTGCCGACCTGCCAGAATATATTTCGGGGCAACGCGCCACCCGCGAGGATGATGTGGATGTTGCTGCCCACTTGGAGATCTGCGGCGATTTGAAAAATCCAGACATCGTCCGGGCCACCGGTGAGAGTGAGATTCGATCCAGTGATCAGCGCGGTTCCAGTGAATTTGTAAAGGCCAGCGGCGAGGTTCAGGCCGCCTAGGTTGCCGGCGCCTGGATTGAGGAAGGGACCAGAAGGAATGGGTGAGCGTCCGGCAGCGTCATTGAAGGCGATGGTGAGATCACCCATGGCCTCGGTCAGGAGGGTGGGAGAGATCACCGAACCCGCGGGACCTGCCGCATCGACGGTATAGATCGTGCCGTTCACTTGAGCTTGGGTCAAATGGATGGCGGATCCCGAGATCGGGCTGGCACCAACATTGCCGGAATCCGGTGCACGGGAGGATGCGGTGGAGCCTAACATCGGAGCAGTCGTTGCATTTCAACGTTGCACCGGGCTTTCCGCATGGTGAATTCGTGTCAAACGCCCGATCCCCTTCTCCACTCCCAAACAAAAAACGGCGGCCCTCGCGGACCGCCGTTTTCGGATAGATTTTTGAAATCAGCGGATCAGATTCCCTTTTTCACCACATCGGTGAGGAGGTCAATGACGCGGTTGGAGTAGCCCCACTCGTTGTCATACCAGCTCACGAGCTTGAAGAAGGTCGAGTTCAGCTCGATCGAAGAGCCGGCATCGAAGATCGACGAGCTCTTGTCGTGGATGAAGTCGGTGGAAACCACTTCGTCTTCAGTGTACGAGAGGATACCCTTGAGGTAAGTTTCGGAAGCGTTCTTGAGGGCGGCCTTGATCTCCTTGAGCGAGGTTTCCTTAACGGTCTTCACGGTGAGGTCCACTGCGGAAACGGTCGGAGTCGGCACGCGGAACGCCATGCCGGTGAGTTTACCAGCCACTTCCGGGCATACGAGAGCCACCGCTTTCGCCGCACCGGTGGTGGACGGAATGATATTGATCGCCGCGGAACGGCCACCTTTCCAATCCTTCTTGGAAGGACCGTCGACCGTCTTCTGGGTTGCGGTGTAGGAGTGGATGGTGGTCATGAGGCCCTCGGCAATGCCGAAACCTTCCTTGAGAAGCACGTGGACGATCGGCGCAAGGCAGTTGGTGGTGCAGCTCGCGTTCGAGATGATGTGATGCTTCGCAGGATCGTAGAGGTGATCATTGACGCCGACGACGAAAGTGCCGTCCTCACCCTTGGCAGGTGCGGAAATGATGACCTTCTTGGCACCGGCGGTGATGTGCCCCTTGGCTTTTTCGGCTTCGGTGAAAAGGCCGGTGGACTCGATGACGACATCCACGCCGAGCTCTTTCCAGGGCAGACCTTCCGGGCTGCGAGCGCTCACGACCTTAATCTCGTGGCCGTTGACGACGATGATGTCGTCTTCTTCGAGCTCTGGAGAAGATTTCTTTGAGGAAACCGTGCCAGCGAACTTGCCCTGCGTGGAGTCATACTTGAGCAGGTAAGCAAGGTTGTCGGCAGGAACGATGTCACCCACGGCGACGACGTTAAAGGTGGTTCCGAGGTGGCCTTGTTCGACGAGGGCACGGAAAACGAGGCGGCCGATGCGGCCGAATCCGTTGATGGCAATGGTAGTCATAGCAGTATTGGGAAGTGCCGATGCGGCTTTTCCGCCCGGCGGCGGGATTGTGCATGCGGAATGCGATGCGTCAATCTTCAGGGCCAAATCCCGGGAAAATCATGGTTCTTGCAAGAATTGGCATTCCAAACTCTTACTCTTCCAACGATGAGTGTTCCAAATCCCAGCCGCCGGCAATTCTTGGCATCCGCCGCCGCAACCACAGCAATCGCGGGATTTCCCGCCATCCTCCGTGCCCAAGGCGGAAACAACGCCGTTTTAAAAATCGGCCTGATCGGCGCGGGTGGCCGCGGAACCGGAGCCGCCAGCCAGGCGCTCAATGCCGATCCAAACGTAAAACTCTGGGCCGTGGGTGACGCGTTTCCAAGCCAGATCGCCAACAGCCTCAAGTATTTGCAAACCAGCTTTGGTGATCGCGTCGAGGTGCCTGAAGCCCGCCAATTTTCCGGCTTGGATGCCTATCAGAAAGTTCTCGCGAGCGGCGTGGATGTCGTCCTGCTCGCCACTCCGCCCGGTTTCCGGCCGATGCATCTGCGCGCGGCCGTCGAGGCTGGGAAACATGTCTTCGCGGAGAAGCCGATGGCCGTCGATGTCGCCGGGGTGAAATCCGTTGTCGAGTCCGCCCGCATCGCGAAGGAGAAAGGCACCACCCTCCAGCACGGCTTCTGCTGGCGCTTCTCACCTAACACCCGCGAAGGCTATGGCAAGGTGCTCAACGGTGAACTCGGCCGCGCCATCTCCGTCTATGGCACCTACATGGGAGCCGTGCCCAAGCCCTCCACCTCCATCAATGAGCGCAAACCGGAATGGGCCGACGTCGAATGGCAGATCCGCAACTGGATGGCCCACGAGTGGCTTTCCGGCGGACCGATTCTCGAACAAGAGATCCACACCGTCGACAAGATTGCATGGGCGATGAACGACGTCGCCCCCATCGCGGCCCGCGGGGGCGGCGGCCGCGCACAGCGCAGCGACGATGGAAACGTCTGGGATCACTATGAAGTCACCTTCGAATATCCCGGTGGGGTGTTCTGCCACATCGGGCAGCGGCAGTTTCAAAATGCTTTCAGCGAAGTCGTTGACCGCGTTTTCTGTGAAAAAGGCACGCTCGAAGCGCCGGGCCGTGTCCTCACCAAGGACCCTGAGGGCAAAATCACTTGGGCCTACCGCGGCAAAGGCGACGACATGTATCAAGTCTGCCACAACGAATGGTTCGCCGCCATCCGCAAGGGCGAGCCGATCAACGCAGGCAACTACATGGCGAACAGCACCATGCTTGCCATCCTCGCCCGCGAAGCCGCGCATACCGGCCAGCGCGTCACATGGGATGAACTTTGGAAAAAAGACCAAGACCTTGCTCCGGACACTCTTGCGATGGGCGACAGCTTTCCGACGCAGGCGGTCCCAGTGCCGGGCAAATACACTCTGGCTTGATAGACCACCGATGAAGCTCACTTCTTTCGCAGCGACCTTTTCCTGCGTGATTACCGGTCCGTTATTGATTGCGGAGGTTCCTCATCCGGACCTCCTTCCTACAACGCGGGCGATTCACGCCGCCATTGCCAAAGCCCCTGATCCGGAATCATCGGCGATGAAGGCCTATGTGGAGTCGGTCAAGCTGGCACAGGACTCTCCGCTCGAACTCATCCCCATTCCCGGAGGTGAGTTTCTGATAGGGTCCCCTGATGGCGAATCCAACCGCAAGCCCGACGAAGGTCCCCAGCACAAGTTGGCGATCGAGCCTTTCTGGATGGGAAAGCTTGAAATCACCTGGAACCTCTATCGCCCGTTCATGGAGAACGGCAAGAGCCGCAACAAGGACGGCACGCTGAACCGTGATTCCGATCTAACCACCTCCGAGCCGCCCTTACCCAAGGATGGCGAAACGGTCAACGATACCATCACCCAGCCCACTCCTCCCTACGTGCCCATGCACTTCCAGATGGGTGACGGCTACTCGAAGGACTACCCCGCCGTCGGCATCACACAGCACGCGGCCAGCAAGTTCTGCGAGTGGCTCAGCGAACAAACCGGCCATTTCTATCGACTCCCGACCGAAGCCGAATGGGAATACGCCTGCCGTGCCGGCACCACCACCGCCTACTCGTTCGGTGACGATCCAGCACAACTTGGCGACTACGCCTGGTTTTCCGGCAATTCGGAATTCCAATATCAGAAAGTCGGCACGCGCAAACCTAACCCATGGGGGCTTTACGACATGCACGGCAATGTCGCCGAACATGTGCTCGATCAATATCTAGCAGATTCCTTTTCGAAACTCAAGGACGGCACGACCAACCCATGGACGCCACCCCTCAACCGCTACCCCACGGTCGTCCGTGGCGGCCACTGGGATGCGGATCCTGCCGGGCTCCGCAGCGCGTCCCGCGTTGGAAGCGAAAAGTCATGGAAAATCGAGGACCCACAGATTCCGAAATCCATCTGGTATTTTACCAACGCACCTTGGCTTGGGTTCCGCGTCGTCCGGCCGCTGAAAACACCATCAATGGAAGAGATGCACCGCTTCTGGAACACGGGACCAGGCACCAGCGAATAGCCCGGGCCATGAAGAGCCACCTCTGGAATGTTTTGTCAGGAGTGATCGGACTCTCGCAGGTTCTGGCTGGCGAACACACTTTCGAGCGCGGCTTGATGGGCACACGCTTCGCCATCACTTGCTATACGGCCGATCCGGATCAGGCGAAAAAGGCGGCAAATGCCGCGTTCGATGGAGCCGAACGGATCAACCAAGTCGCGTCGGACTACATCGCCGACAGCGAGTTGTTAGCGATCGGCACTCATCCGGTGGGCACCCCGGTAGTGATCTCGCCGCTGTTGTTCCGCCTGCTCGCTGACGCGCGGGATCTTGCAGAGAGATCCGGTGGTGCGTTCGACCCCACACTCGGACCGTTCACCCGCTTGTGGCGCGAGTCACGCAGACGCAACCGTCTGCCGGATCCTGCTACGCTACAAGCCGCACGTTCCGCGACCGGATGGAAATCCCTCATCCTGAACCATCAGGATTCAACTGCGGCTTTCTCCAAATCTGCCATGCGCCTCGACCTCGGCGGAATCGCCAAGGGCCAGGCAGCTGATGCGATGCTCGCGGTCATGAACCAACACGGCATCACCCGCGCCTGTATCACCGCAGGTGGCGACGTTCGTCTCGGAGACCCTCCACCCGATTCCAAGGGTTGGAAAATCGGTGTCCGCACCTTCGACAACGACCACGACACCCAGGTTCTCGAACTCTCCAACTGCGCAGTTTCCACCTCCGGCGACCTCCATCAATCCATCACCATCGACGGCACGCGCTACTCACACATCATCGATCCCGCCACCGGCCTCGGCCTCACCCGTGAAGTCGCCGCCACGGTCATCGCCCCCACCGCCACCCTCAGTGACGCACTCGCCACCGCATGTTGCACCACCCCGGCGGACAAAGCCCGTTCCATGGCCCTCGCCGCGGGCGCGACTGAAGTTTATCTGGATAGATGATCCGGCAACGCGATCCAACCGTTAGCACTCGGATCTTGTCTGCTGCTTGATTTTTTGACGAGTATCCCGCCGAACGAACTTCCATCCCATCCCCACCCCTCCCCGATTCATGTTAGAACGCATCCTCTCGAAACGCATCGTCCCCGTGGTCGTCCTGGACCGGGTTGAATCCGCCGAGCCCCTTGCCGAAGCATTGCTGGCGGGCGGTCTGGACATCATGGAAATCACCTTCCGCACGGCCGCCGCCGAGGAATCGATCAAACGCATCGCCGCCCGCTTCCCCGAGATCCTGTTAGGTGCCGGTACCTTGCTCGAAAGAGACCAAGTGAAGCGCGCCAAGGATGCCGGTGCCGTCTTCGGACTCGCTCCCGGTCTCAATCCAAACACCATCGCCGCCGCCAACGAGATCGGCCTGCAATTTTCCCCCGGTGTGATGACACCGAGCGATGTCGAACAAGCGCTCTCGCTCGGCTGCAAGCTCCTCAAGTTTTTCCCCGCGGAAATGGCGGGTGGGGTGCCCATGCTCAAAGCGCTTGCGGGTCCATACGGCCACACTGGATTGAAATTCATCCCAACCGGTGGTGTTTCGCCAGAGAACCTAGCAGCGTATCTCAAGCTTCCCGTTGTCGCGGCCATCGGTGGCTCTTGGATGGTGGACAAGCAACTGGTGAACGACGGCAAGTGGTCTGAAATCACCCGCCTGACCCGCGAAGCAATCGCGGCCGCAGCGGCGGTATCGTAGCCCCCTTTCCATGATCACCGGCATCGAACTTGGCGGAACAAAGACCGTGGTCGGCATCGGCACGGTGGATGGACACATCCTCGATGAATGCCGTTTTCCCACCACCACACCGGATGAAACACTGGGGTTGGCTTTGGATTGGTTAGGCGGGCGTGGACTCCCGGCAAAAATCGGCATCGGCGCATTCGGCCCCATCGGAATTGTCCCCGGACGGGAAAACTATGGCCGGATTCTCGCCACTCCCAAACCCGGTTGGGAAGGTTTCTCGATCCTCGAAAAAATCTCGCGTGTTTTTCCGGATGCCAAATCCGTGATCGACACAGACGTGAACGCCGCCGCTCTCGCAGAATCCAGAATCGGCGCGGCAAAAGGCCTGGAAGATGTCGCCTACATCACGATC
>JBBQDJ010000004.1:0-25492 GCA_038319595.1 Verrucomicrobiales bacterium | reverse complement strand
AAGGGGTCGGAGAGTTTGCCGGAGATGTCGTTGAAGTCGTAGTAGGCGACGCCGAACTTCGCTTTGAGCTCGTCGGTGATCTTCCAATCGATACCGGCTTGCAGACCAGTGAGCCATTTGTCGGTGCTTTCGAACTTGGAGGGCTGGTGAGAGGCGAAGTTGAAGTCGGTGTTATAAACCGGGAAGTAGCCGGCCGTGAAGAAGGTGGTGGCTTGGTCGTTGAGTTTGACCTTTCCGCGCATGGCGAGGCCATCGAAACCAACATCCTCGTCCCACTGGACCTCGGTGGAGAAGAATGGATTATCGAAGCGACCCATCAGGAAGACGAGCTCCTCACCGTCGCCCGGTCCGGCATCGTAGCTGAGGAAGGCGCGGTCGAGCCAGACGGCGTATTTTGAGAAGTTACCACCGCTCGAACCGAGGGTCTGATTGGTGGAGGTGGGCGAAGAGCTGTCACCGGTGCCGATGCGGACTCCCGCATTGAATCCGTCACCTAACATCATGTCGGCACCGAAGCGGGCGCGGATTCTGGCGCGCTCGCGGTCCTGGTTGACATTGTATTCGGGAGGAAACTGGGTACCCGAGGTGTCAAAAGGCGAGCCAGTGTTGATGGCATTGAAATTGGGGAAGGCTCCGGAGGCATCGTTGCCGTCAGGGTAGAAGATGCCTTCATAGCGGCCGCGGATGTCGCCGAAGGGACGGAAGCGAGAGATCCACTCGGGGTATTGCTTTTCACTCCATTTTTCCTCACGGGCCTGGGCCATGAGTTCCTGTTTAATCTCGTCGCGCATGTTGTTTTTCACCACTTCGGGAATGTAGGTGACGCGCATATCGTCGGGACCGGGTGCGGGCGGCAGGGCGGCGATTTCGGCCTGGGCTTGGGCGGTCGCTTGGGCGGCGACCTGGGCCTGGGCGGAGTCGGCCTGGGCTTGGGCGATCATCTCGGCGGCTTCGGCTTGGGTGAGGATTTTCTTTTCGACGAGGCGGTTGATGAGATTGATGGTGACGTTCTGCGAGGGCGCGACTGGCGCAGCCGGGGCGGCTGCGGGAGCCGGTTCGGCGGGCAGGTCGGAGGCCTGCGGGCCTTCGGTGAGAGGGGTGGCTGCGGCCGGGGTGACCGGGGCCGTTTCCGTGGCGACCTCCTGGGCCGGGAGGTGACCGGCGAAAACGAGGAGCGCGGCGAGGGTGAATGGACGATGGGATGACATGGGAAAAATGCGAGGGTGACGCGGCCTGTTAGGATTTGCGGGCGTTGATGCGGATCGTCACGGAAGACGGCATCCCGGCGGCCGTCGCGGCGGGCGGGGTGCGTAGGCCGATGAGGACGCGTTTGACTGCCTGGTCGAGAACCGTGCCGGCGGATGAGCCGACGATGCGCACGCGGGTGATGTTGCCTCCGGAGTCGGGCCAAAATTCGAGGGTAAGTCCGTTAATGATGGCCTTGCGGGTGACAGGGTCGCTTTTTAAGGCGCTCTCGATGGTGCTCTTGGCGGAGAGTGAGTAGAGGGCGTAAGGGTTGGAGCCGCCGAGGCCGCCCTTGCGGCCGCCGGGCTTACCGTTACCGCCGCCTGCGCTGAGGCCCATATCGGGGCCGTTGCCGCCGGTGATGTTGGTGCCGAGGCTTTCGCTGGGCGGGGCCTCGATGGGCTCGTCGGGAGGCGTTAGATCAACAGGTTCCTGCTCGACGATTTCATCCTCTTTCGGTGGCTCTTCCTGCTTGGGCGGCTCAACCTTCGGTGGTGGCGGCGGCGGGGGAGGCGGGGGCAGGGTGATGGTGACGAACTCGTTCTTGCGCGCGGAAACTTTCTTGGTTTTTCCACCGGAGGTCATGAATGAGGCAAAACCGCCTAACAGGACAAGCGCGAGCATGACACCGATAATGAGGCGACTCTTGTCACGCTTGGGGGCTGGCTTCAACTTGGGAGTCATGGCGGCTTTACTTCGAGGGCGGCTGGGTGGCGAGGCCGATCTGGGTGACACTGTTGCGGCCGAGAACGTCGAGGACGTCCATGATGCCCTGGTATTGGTTTTTTCCGTCGCCGCGGACGACGACAGGCAGGTCCTTGTTAGCGGCCACGAGCTGGGCGATCTTGGTGTCGAGCTCGGCGAGGGTGACGCCGACGGTGTTGAGCTTGATGTTGCCTGCGGTGTCGATGGTGATGGCCTGGGTCTTTGGCTCCTCCATCTTCTTCGTTGCACTTTTGCTGGCACTCGGCAGGTTCACTTTCACACCCTGCACACCAGCGGTGGTCATGATGATGAAGATGAGCAGGAGGACCAGATAGAGATCAACCATCGGGGTGACGTTGATGTCGTCGAAGCTTTTTTCGTCGGCGGAGGCCATTGGAATTGGTTGATGGTTGAAAGCTGATGGTTGATAGGAAGAAGGGACCTATCAGTGGGAGGAGCCGCTGCTGGTGGAGTCGGGCTCGGAGCCGGTGGGAGGGCGGTAGAACTCGGCCATCTTGGCGACGAACTCGTCGATGAAGACCTGCATGAGGGCGAGGGTGTTCTTGATGCGACCGTTCAAGTATGAGTAGATAAAAAGTGCGGGGATTGCGACGACGAGGCCGACGACGGTGGCCAGCAGCGCGGAGGCAATGCCGGGAGCGATGGAGTTGACGTTGACCTCGCCTGACTTGGCGATGATGGCGAAGGTGATCATGACGCCGACGACGGTTCCCAGGAGGCCGACGTAGGGGCCGCCGGCGATGCTGATGGTGAGATAGACAAGGCCGTCCGACAGGCGGTGGCTCTCGTGGACGAGACCGGCGTCGAGGCTGGCACGGATGGCCTGGATGGAGCGGCCGGAAAGCCCTTGGACGCGGGTGTTGTCCTTGTCGAGGCGGTGGCGGATTTCGTCGGCACCAATCTGATAGATGTGAAACAGTGGGGATTTCTCGATGAGGGCCTGGTCGGATTCGTCGACGGAGCCACCGAGGCTGCTAACGCTCGACTTGTCCTCGGTATTGAGGGCGGTGAGATCGGTGGAGAGGGATTTCCACTGGCTGATGAAAACCTTGGTGCCTTTTTCGATAGAGTTCAGATAGATAAATTTTTTGACGGCAACGGTCCAGCCGACGACGATCATGATGGCGCAGACGCCGATGGCGATCCAGCCGTCGAACATCATGTTGTTGGCGATGTCGCCGAAGAGGGAAAGGTGTTCCATGACGCCGCCGCTGTGTTCGCCGCCACCCTCGCCGTCCTCGGCCTCGCTGAGGGAGATGGTGCGTTGGGCGGCGTCGGTGGAACCCTGGTTGATGGCGGCGAGCTTGATCCAAGCGGTGGAGCGGGCGGTCTTGGAGAGCGTGAGTTCGTCGATCTCGCCGACGAAGGGAACGGTGCCATCTGCGGACGCTCCGGAGGCGAGTCCGCCGATGAGGATGGTGGTATCGAGCGCAGGTAGAGCCCCGGTGAGTTCCGCGTAGGGCGCGCCGTCCACCAGCAGCTTGACGGTCTTGCCGTCGGCGACGACCGCAAGGTGGGTCCACATCGCGGCGGTGACTGGAGCGCCGGGCTGGCTGCGCGAGCCGCCTATTTCAATGATGGGAATCCCCTTGTCCAGCAGCAGGCGGAATGAGGCGGCTCCCTCGCCGCGGCTGGCGAGGACCGCGCCTGGCTGGAGGGCGGTGGGCTTGACCCAAGCGGAAAAGGTGAACGCCTGCCCTGCCTGCCATGCGAGCGAAGGCTTGGCGGGAATGACAACGGAACCGGCTCCTAACAAACGCAGCGCATTGCCGATGAGAGCCTGGCCGGAGGTGCCGGCGACGGTTTCGGAGTTGTTGCCATTCGCCGTGGAATCGACGGGCGCTGCAGAGGCCTCGGCGAAGTGATAGACCAGTGAGAAATCCCCGTCGAACGCGTCGCCGGGCTTGGCGGCCTCGGCCACCGGGGCGGCGTTGCCGTAGTAAACATAGAACGTCTCCTGGGCCGACGGCTTGACTTCGGGCAGTTTCACCCAGACGAAGGCCTCGTAGAGCGTGCTGTCGTAGCTCTCGATCTGATGGGGATAAACTGTCTTGCCGTCAGCGGAAACGAAGCGCAGGTCGGCACCGTCCGGGCTTAGGTCGAATTTGAACCCCTCGCCAAGGCGCACCAACACGGTGGCCGTTCCAGCCGGCTCCGTCAGCCCGGCGGCGGCGGAACTCGTGTCGAGAGTTAGTTTCGCGCGTCCGGTCCACGCGGCGTCCCACCAAGGGGCCGGCGTGGCATCCGCGGCACGGGCGATACCTGATAGAGCGAGCGCGGCGCAAAGGCTGCGGAGGATGGGGAAGGTGGATCGCGGATTCATTGGCGAGGGAAGGTGGTGGAAAGTTTAAGTTAGAAGTCCGCCCAACTGCGGAAGGTAATGCGGAAGTCTCCGGACTCCGCATGGGCCTGGTCGATGAGTGGGATGCCGACATCGACCGAACCATTGAAGTGGTCGTGCACGAGAATCCGGGTACCTGCACCGACACTGGCCAAGCCATACTGGCTCTGCTGGCCGGGCAGCGCGTCGTAAATACCCACCAGCCCGCCTTCGGCGAAACCGTAGAGGCGCCACTCGTTTGAACGCTTACCGCTGGCGTCCGGAGTGCCGATGAACGACGGGCTGCGCACCTCAACGGTGCCGAAAACGCCGTTGTCACCGAGGGCGGTTGCTTCCAGATAGCCGCGGACGGTCTCAAGTCCGCCGCCGGCAAACTGCTCGCCATTGATCAGCGGTCGGCTGGCGATCTGGCCCTGGATCTTGCCGAAAATCTGCGAGCCGCCCTTCAGATCATGCGTGTGGGCCACGTCACTGCGCAGATAAACATAATTGGCATCAGCGTTGTAACGCTTGTTGGAATAGTCCTTCACGCCGCTGCCCATTCCGCGGAGGTGGAAATTGAGTGAATGGTTGAGTTCGGTAAAGCCTTCGTCGCCCATCCACGTGGCACCGTAGCTGGCTACAAACGGATAATATTCGATCGGCGAGGCGACCAAATCCTTACCGACGACGATGTCTTCGGTGAAATTCTTGTAATCCAAGCCAACGGTCGCCGTCTGATAGAAATTCTCCGTTACCGGCAGGTCCCACATCACACGCAGGCCGGCGACTTCTCCACGGCCCGCCACCGCGGCACCGCCCAAGGTCGAGATGTCGCTGTTCTGCTTGGTGCCTTGCACCATCAGGCTGACCTTGTCGGATACCCTTGCGAGGTAGTAGCCCGAGTAAACTTGCGCGTCATCGGGGTTTTGCGGCGCGATTTGAAAACTCAAACTGCCGGTGTGGCCTTTTTGAAACAGGTTGCCGTAACTCAGCGAGGCATTGAGCCGCAGCGGAGTGGTATCCGCGCTGTATTGGTTGTTTAGTTCTAACGAACCGTGCAGCGGCGATTTGTCCTCAACATTCAGATCGATATCCACCGTCCCTAGTTCGATGCCTGCACGAAGGTCCGGTTTTACCGAGCGGTCAGGGTTGCGGTTGAGCGCCAGCAATTCCTTTTCCACCCGCTTCATATCGAGCACTTCTCCTTCCGCCACCGATGGCACTTCGCCCTTGATTTTACTAGGGAGGAAAAACCGCGCGCCATTGACCCGCAGCCGGCCAACCTTGGTTTCGACCACCTGCAACCGGATCACCCCGCGCCGTGGATCCTGTTGGGGAATCACCACGGAAACGGTTTGAAATCCCTTGTCATGATAGGTTTTCTCCAAAGCAACCCGTGCCTGTTCGACATCCGCCGGACTCCGTGCCGGTCCGAGAAATGGATAGACCGCCTCTTCCACTTCAAGCCGCTGGAGTTTCTTCGCGCCCTCTACCCGGTACTCACGCACGTAGAACGAGGTGATTTCCTGGGCAAACGCGGATTGAGTGACGAAACCGACGCAAAGACACGGGATCACCCTTCCAAACGCTTGGAAATCCACAGAAATAGGTGTTAGGAAACGGCGGAAACTCATGAAACCGACCCCGAAATCGGGCGGCCCACAGCTTTCTCCCGACCGTTGCCGTGCCTCAAGGGTCCTTAGGTGACTATCCTGTCACATGACGAAATTGTCACAATCGGACGTTCGACCGACGGTGCGATTTCAATTTTCGGCAAGTTTCCTGAGCCAGATTTCCACCGCCGAATCATTCTTTGAGATCGGGATCTGCTCGATCGCCGAGTCGATCTCTTTGCCGAGCTGTTCCTTGGGCACGAGGTTTACTTGGCGGGTTGCCAACTCGGCTAGCGATGGATCCGGATTCCCCGGCGAGAAACGGTAGGGATGAGCGGCGATGAAGCGGACCCACAGCCGACCGCGAGTGAGCGGGTCGCTTTCCGACCAGAGTGCAGTGATTTCACGGGCGATGTGATAGCGCTGGCCAACCGGCGTCTTGAAATTTCCGCCCGAGTAGTTCGCCCCTTCGCCATCTGCGACTGCCGGACCTTCGCTGGCGAACGCCGCGATCTCTGGAGCGAGGTCGCGGAGATCATGAGCGAGTGCAGTTATGAAAATGTCATTCATCATTCCGTTGCCCTTTTGGAAGCGGGGACGAATGAAATCGGTCAGCAGCTTTTGGTGCTCTGGGTGGTTTCGTGTCATGCGGAGAACCGCTGCGAAGCCAGGGCTGAATGACTGGTCCAAGATGCCGGGGGCGGAAGTGACGACATCGAAATAGGAGGGGTCAGCGGGTAATTTACTGAGCGCGGTGATGGCCGAGTCGAGGGTATTCATTCCGTACTGACCCTGCTGGGGCGTCTTGATTTCTGCCACGACGAGACGGGTGAACTCCTTGAGCAGGTCCGCTGGCAGTGTGGTTTCTGACAGCAAATCCATCGCTGATCCACGTCGGATGAAGTCTGCGGACTTGTCGCGGACCAAGGCCATTAAGACGGGAAGATCTTTGGAGAATGAGTCGGCATCTTGTGTCTTATGGTAGCTGGCGATCTCGATGATGAGATCGAGGTGTTCAGTCGGGGAGATGTTCGCGATGAGTTCCTTCGCGGCTGGCGGATTGCCTGCGGCGAGGGTTTGGAAAATGATGCGCCGGTTTTCCATTTCTGCATTCTTGAACTGGCCGGCGATGATCTCCGACCAGGCGTTTGAATCGAGCCGGCGAAATTGATTGAGCGCCCACTGCGACTGGGGACCGTTCTCTTTCACTGCGGCTTTCAGTTCGGCGGCATTTCCCGAGAGCCGGAGCTTGGTGAGAGTATCTGCTAGAGAATTCCTCAAAATACCGGCGGGTAGGAACTCGCGTTTTTTCCGGAGTTCATTTAAACGGGGGTTGTCCTTATAGTCATTCGCGTAGGCTTTTTCTAGGGTTTCGAATTCCTGGTCTTCAGCGTTGGGCGGAGGAAGAGTGGCGGACAATTTCCGCAAGGGATCGATGAGATCCGTTAGGTTTTCATCGCCCGCCGCTTGGACAAGTCTTTCGATGGCGGATGCCGGAATGGGGTCTTTCGCATGCTGATCGAGGATGGCGGCGAACGTATCTGATAGCTTCTGCCGGTTGTCATCGTCCACTCGGGGCGTGAGTCGCTGCGCCGTCGGCGTCATGAGATTGTGCCGGTCGATTTCGGGCGCGACATTCCAGCGTGCACCGAGAGTCGCAGGGAAGTTGTCTGCGATGAGGAATTCCGCTAGATTTACAAAGATGACCTTTGAATAGGCATCGTCCCAACTCCCGGAAATGCTGGAAGTCACCCAAACGGTCTCAGAAGCGAGTTCGCGAGCGGCCGCTTCGTCGGGAAAAAGGCAAACCTTAGCCCTGCCATCCGCCGTGGAACTTCTGCCCATGCCGAACGAATCGGTTTTTTCCGGTGAGAACGTGCGGATACGATCCAGCCAGAAAACGGTATCTGCTAGGAACCTTGCCTCATGCTCCGAGAGCTTGATGACTCGCACATTATGGGCCGGTTGATCCGCCCAAGGATTGCGGCCGACCACGCCAATGGAGTTGTATTCGAAAACCGTCAGCCCTGGATCTGGCACGCCGAAATGCAGTGCGAAAAAATGTGAACTGTAGCTATAACAGCTCGATGATCCCCAATCGAGAGTCAGCCAACCGGACTTGGGAGGAGCGATGCCGCCTCGATCATCCAGCGCCAGCTTCCACTTGGCGCGGTGGGTCGGGGTGCGGTTCGCCTCGGCGAGGGCGATGGCGGCTTGTTTCGGAGAAAGCTTCCAGAACTCCTCCGGGAAGCGGTTAGGGAATGAGTCTTCGGGACCGGACCATGAATCGCGGTGGTTCTTTCCTTGGAAAAACCCGGCGAGCTCGGCGGCGGACTGATCTTTGAATGAATGGAAAACGTAAGGTGCTTGGGGCGGCGGAGGAATGGCTTCGTCGGCTTTTTTTGGTGTAGATATTTCCTTGAGTAGCGGATAGCCGAGTCCGCCCGACTTGCCGATGGAGGCAAGGGTGTCACCCGGCTTCATGACGCGGATGTGGGAGTGGGCGGGGATTTCGCCGGCGGAGTAGCTTGCGGTGGCCGGGTCCCAGCGGAAGATGAATTTGCATTGCTCCTTTTCGCTGGTTGTGGATTCCGGCCCGAAAGCAATCTCGGGGATGCCGTCCTGATTTTCATCAAAGCAGGTGAACGTCCAATCGTTAGAATCTGCTGCGGAGTCCGGGTGCCAGTTAAAGATGACCTCTAGCAGGAAAGAAATCGGGCTAGCGATGTTGCCGAAGAGTTCCTCCGGCTTCTCAAGCTTGTATTTGCCTAAAACAAATAGATCCCTTGGAAACCGGTAATCATGAGAAGCGCACAGCACCTGAAGCGGCGGACTTCCGTCCTTCTGATTGGCAGTTAGCAAGTGATAGTCGGTTAGAACTTTCTTATCCTTGTTGCATCCGGCGAGACGGGAGACCTCGGCATCGCGAAGGGCGGGATCGCGCAGCTTTGCAAGGTCCGCATTTTGGAGGGTATCCGCGTGGGCTGCCCCGGTGGCGAGTAAGAAGGTAAAAAGACTTTTCACACCCATAAGAAACCCGCCCGATGGATTTCTTAGAAGAAAAATCGAGATTTATGAATGTGCCCTGACTGTCTCAGTCGGATGCGACAGGAAGACCCGGCTGGGACAGCCGGGACACATTCACGCGTTTTTCTGCCTTCAACATGCCGCAGCCCGCAGCGACATCGATGCCCCGGCGTTGGCGGAAGGTGCAGGGGAATCCGGCGGCGACTAGGATTTTCTGAAACGCGTGGCCGGAATCACTCTGCGTGCCGGAGAAGCCTCCGGTCGGATTCAGCGGGATCAAATTGATGTGAGCGTCGATGCCTTCCAACAGCTTCACTAATCGATGCGCCGTTTCCGGTGAATCGTTTTTACCGGCGATGAGCGTCCATTCGAAGAAGATTCGTCGGCCAGTGGTCTGGCCGTATTTCCGGCAGGTGTCGATGAGCAGTTCCAAGGGCCACTTCTTGCTCGCCGGGACTAGGGCCGATCGCTCCTCCTCGGTGGAACCATGTAGGCTAACAGCGAGGCGGTAGGGGCGTTGTTCTTCTGCTAGCCGTAGGATGGCAGGCACCACTCCGACGGTGCTGATAGAAATCTTGGTGGGTCCGATGCTGGCACCGCCGACGTTGGAAATGGAGCCAAGAGCCTGCATGACGGCATCGTAGTTGTGCAGCGGTTCGCCCATGCCCATGAGGACCATGTTGCGGAGACGCTTGGTGGGATCGATGGATTTTAAAACCCGCCGGGCGTGCAACACCTGCGCGACGATTTCACCTGGCCGGAGATGGCGGACGAATCCCATCTGCCCGGTGGCGCAGAACACGCAGCCCATCGCACAACCGGCCTGGGTGCTGACGCAGACGGTCTGACGGCCATCGTAACCCATCAGGACGGTCTCGATGATCTGGCCATCGCGCAGGCGCAGGAGAAACTTCCGGGTTTTTCCATCCGTGCTGTGGATTTCATCAACGACTTCGGGCGCATCAAGAAAGAATGCTTTTCCCTCGCCGACGGAGGCTTCCACCCAGCGTTTGAGCGGTGGCAGAAAATTTCGTGAAGCGAGATCGAGCTCACCGTCGCGGTGCAGCACCCGCCAGAGGACTTTTGCGTGATGGAGGATCACGCCGTCTGCCGCCAAGACTGCGATCATTTCGGAAAAACCGAGATCGTGCAGGGAGCGTGGAGCAGGGGATGACACGGCGTGACTGCAACCCCGCAAGATGGGGCGTTCAAGCGCGATTTTCAGAGCGGGCCGCGGATTTCGCGGAGAAACTCACTTGAGGACCTTGATCCGGATGTTTTTGTAAAGCGTCGTGCTGCCTTTGTCATGGGCTTGGAAGGCGATGGTGCCGCCGTCGGGAGCCAGCTTGGTGGTTCCCTCTTCGGTCTTGTAGTTGACCAGTTCCTTGTCGTTCACGGTGACTTTGACCACGCCGTCTTTGACGATGATGACGTATTTCATCCAAGTGTCGTCTTCGAAGGGGATGAGGTTTTTCACGGTATTGTAGAGCCCGCCCGACTTCTGCGGGTCCTTCTGGGTGTTGTTCACTTGGATTTCATAGCCACTCGGCCAGCCGGTGGGCTGAAATTTCGTGTGGATGAAGACGCCACCGTTCGAGGTCTTGCGGGCCATCACATCGAGCCGGAGCTCGAAGTCCTTGAATTTTGCCTCGTTCACTTTTCCCTCGTAAAAAAGATGGGTGCAGTCGCCGTTTGCCTTGATGGCGCCATCCTCGATGGAGAAGTCCTCCGGCTGGTTGTTTGCTCTCCATCCATCGAAAGTTTTTCCGTCGAAAAGGGAGACAAAGCCCTCTTCGGCATCGGCAGCGGAAATAGGCATCACCAGCGCGGCGACTGCGGCAAACAGGGGCAAAAGTCTTTTCATGGTCCGCACAATACACACGGACGGACTTCCGGCTATCAACTTGTTCGTGTGGTGAGCCGCAGGACATCGCGACGCGGGATCCCGTCTGGCTCCCATGGTCCGCGAAGCAGCTCGAGAAGTTGATCGACGCGCGCGAGGCAGCCATCAATCCGGTAATCTATGCTGAGCTCGCGCCGCTCTATGGCAGTGAGCGCGAACTGGACCTGGGACTCGTCCCGCCATCGGAATTCCGCCGCTTGCCACTGCCCATGTCAGCGGGTTTTCCGGCGGCACGCGCCTTTCTCGCTTATCGGAATGCCGGCGGTCTGAAGACCGCGCCACTGCCGTATTTTTTCATCGGTGCTCACGCCGAGGCGGAAGGCATGGCCCTGCTGACCCGTGACCCCACCCGCTACCGGACATATTTCCCCAAGGTCAAATTGATCTGTCCGTGACCTGCCGCTTGCCGTCCGGCGGCGGATGACTAGGCTCGGGCTGCCCGATGTCCGATTCCTTCGTCCACCTTCACCTTCACACTGAATTTTCCCTGCTCGACGGCATGATCCGGATCAAGGATCTCGCCAAACGCGCTGCCGAACTTGGCATGCCCGCCGTGGCGATGACCGACCACGGTAATCTCTACGGCGCGATCAAATTCTATCAGGAATGCCACAAGGCCGGGGTGAAGCCGATCCTCGGCTGCGAGATCTATCTGGCTCCCGGAAAAATGGAGGACAAGAAGGAGCTCGCCGGTCGCAAGCGTGCGACCCACATGACGCTGCTCGCGGAAAACAACGAGGGCTGGAACAATCTCAGCAAACTGGTTTCTAAGGGCAATCTCGAAGGTCTCTACCACGGCAAGCCGCGCGTCGATCGCGACGCGCTGCGCGAACACTCAAAAGGCATCATCTGTCTAACCGGCTGCATTTCCGGCCCAGTCAACGAGTGGTTGCGAGCTGGGGACGAGGAGAAGGCGCGTGAGACGCTGGTGGAGATCGTAGAGATTTACGGCAAAGAGAACACCTACGTCGAGATCCACAATCACGGGCTCGAACCGCAGCGGATGGTGACTCCTTCACTGTTGAAATTCGCGAAGGAAATGGACCTCAAAGTCGTCGCCGCGAACGACGTCCACTTCCTCCACAAGCACGATCACGAAGCGCACGACGTGATGATCTGCATCGGCACCGGCCATTTGCTCGTCGACGAAAAGCGGATGCACTACACGCCGGAAGTTTATTTCAAGACGCCGGAACAGATGCGCGCGATCTTCGCCGACGTGCCCGGGGCATGCGACGCGACTCTGGAAATCGCCGAACGCTGCAATGTCACCATCAAACTCGACTCGACCAGCTCGGAAAAATACCCGCAATTCGGCACCCCCGATGGCAGCCCGCGCGAGGAATACCTGATGAAGGTTTGCCGCGAAGGGCTGGTGAAACGCTACGGCGCGGAACGGGCCGCCAGCCCGGAAATCTCGGACCGGCTCAAGTATGAGGTCGATACGATCAACCAGTTAGGGTTTGCTTCCTATTTCCTCATCACCGCCGATTTCATCCAATGGGCGCGCGACAACGACATCCCGGTCGGCCCCGGCCGGGGATCGGCGGCGGGTTCGCTGGCATCGTATGCCATGGGCATCACCGACATCTGCCCGATGCGCTTCGGTCTGTTGTTCGAACGTTTCCTCAACCCGGAGCGCGTCAGCCCGCCCGACGTCGATATCGACTTCTGCCAGAGCCGCCGTGTCGAAGTTATTGATTATGTTAGAAAAAAATATGGTGAGCGCAGTGTTTCGCACATCATCACCTATGGAAAACTCGGTGCGAAGAGCGTGCTGCGCGACGTCTGCCGGGTGATGGGGATTTCTTACGGCGAGGGCGACCGCATCGCCAAGTTGATCGAGGCCAAGCCGGACGCCACGCTTGCCAATGAATACGAGACGAAGCCCGAGCTGAAGGAACTCATCGAAAGCAGCCGGACCTATCAGGAACTCTGGGGCTACGCGACCAAGCTCGAAGGACTCGCCCGCAATGTCGGCGTCCACGCAGCCGGCGTCGTCATCGGCGACCGTCCGCTTGACGAACACGTCCCGCTGACCCGTGGAAACGAAGGGGAAGTCGTCACCCAGTATGACATGAAGGCCATCACCGATGTCGGTCTTCTGAAAATGGATTTCCTTGGACTGAAGAACCTCACCGTCATCCACGAAGCGGTGCAGCACATCCGCAAGCACACGCCGGAGTTCGCCATCGAGACGGTTTCGCTGGAGGATTGGAAAACCTTCGAACTCCTCAACCGCGGCGAGACGATGGGCGTGTTCCAGCTTGAATCCGGCGGCATGGTCGAGACCTGTCGTAAATACGCCATCGAGAAAATTGACGATATCATCGACCTTCTCGCCGTCTATCGGCCAGGCGCCATGCAGTTCATCGATCAGATGCTCGATGTGAAAAAAGGCCGGACACGGGCGATGTATGAGCATCCGCTGCTAGAACAGGTCGCCGGCGACACCTTCGGCGTCATGATCTATCAGGAACAGGTCCAGAACGCGGCCAAAGTTCTCGCGGGCTACTCGCTGGGTGGTGCCGACCTCCTGCGCCGCGCGATGGGCAAGAAGGACCCGAAGGAAATGGAGAAGCAGCGCGCGAAGTTCATCGAAGGCGCGGCCGCCACCAACAACATCAATGCGAAACTCGCCAACCAGATCTTCGACAAAATCGCGATGTTCGCCGGCTACGGATTCAATAAATCCCACTCCGCCTGTTATGGTCACATTTCCTACTGGACCGCCTATCTGAAGGCGAACCACCCGGTCGAGTTCATGGGCGCGCTGCTGTCCAACGAAATCCATAACACCGACAAGATCGGCGTTTTCGTTTCCGAATGCCACCGCATGGGCTTGGAAATCCTGCCGCCGAACCTCAACGAGTCCCAGCTCCGTTTCTCGCCCGAGATTACTCCTAACGGATCAAAAGGCGTGCGCTACGGACTCGCCGCAATCAAGAACTGCGGTGAGGGCGCGATGGCCATTGCCATCCAGGACCGCGTGAAGAACGGCAAATTCACCTCGCTCGACGACTTCGCCTCGCGGCTCGATTCCAAGGTGGTCAACAAGCGCATCCTCGAAAACCTCGCCAAGGCCGGGGCGCTCGACTGGACCGGTGAGACCCGCGCCGGAATGTCGGCACGCCTTGAACAGGTCGTCGCGTCCGCCTCTTCCGCCCAACGCGACCGCGCGTCCGGCCAAGGTTCGATGTTCGATTCGATGGACTTTGCCGCGCCCGCCGCCAAGACGAAATCTAACCGTGTCGAATCCGAAGTGGAGGAATGGTCGAAGGATGAACGCCTCGCCCACGAGAAGGAGTTGTTAGGATTTTACGTCACCGGTCATCCGCTCGATAAATTCCGCAGCGTCATCGACTCCAGCAAATACCGTCGTCTCGGACAAATCGATGATCTCGATCTATCCAATCCCCGTGAGCGCTTTCCCTTCGCCGGGATGGTCCGCTCGCTGGATGCGAAAATCACCAAGACCGGCAAGCCCTTCGGCGTGCTGGTGCTGGAGGACTTCACTGGCAGCGCCGAAATCATGCTGTGGGGCGAAACCTTCGTTCCCGCCCGCGATGCCGGGCTGTTGGAGCCGGGAAGAATCATCAAGCTCAAGGGCAATATCCAGGTAGACGACCGCACCGGCGGCCGCCGCATCACCGGCTACGAACTCGGTGAACTGAAACCAAAACGTGTCGCGTCTAACGGCAAGGGCCCACTGGAATTGATGTTGTGGACCACCCGTCACAGCGAGCGTGACCTCATCGAGATCAAACTGGCGCTCGCCAATCATCCGGGTCCCACCCCGGTCCTCCTTCATTTCCAAAACAGCGCCGGCCGCCGCCTCACCGTCGCCGCCGGTGAGGCGTTCAATGTGAAGCGCAACGAGGAGTTAGAAGAAGCTTTAGGTAAATGGCTGGAGGAGTGATGCAAAATTCAGGGGTCACGCGTAGGATTTTCTACCAGATTACATTCACGCCCGGATAGGCGGGGATGAGGCGATCGGAAGTGAGAATGGTGAGGTTGTCCGCGAGGGCGGTGGCGATGAGGATGCGGTCGAAGGGATCCGAATGGATCCAAGGCAATAGTCCAGCGGCGGTGGCCGCCGGGAGATCGAGCGGGACAAGGGTGAGGTGATGGAGTGTCACTGCCTGCTCAACCCAATGGAGGACGGTGGTTGGGAAATGGAGTTTGCCTTTCCCTGCCTTGATCGAGAGCTCAGCCGCGGTGATGACACTGAGGAAAATGGTGTTACCTGGATCGGCGATGATGAGGCGCGCGGCGGCCCCCAGTTTTTTATCCCGGTTCACCAGGTAAAGGAGGGCGCATGAATCCAGCAGATAGTTCATGACATCCAGTCCGCCAACTCATCGGGTTGCAAGGGTTCCGTAGGATCATAACCGGGAGTGAAGGTGACTTTGAGTTCAGGGTGCGCCTTGAGGCGGTTGATTTTGGGAACCTTTTTCGCGGTCAGCGGGCGGATCTCGGCGACTTGGTTTCCGTTGCGGCAGAGGATGATGGTCTCGCCCGTGGTCTCCACGGCTTTCACCAACTCGGAGAGGCGGGTCTTGGCTTCGTGCATATTGATGAAGATCATTGTGGACTAGGTTAGCTAAGGCAGCGGAAGTGTCAAGATGGCTTGTTGCCGTTCGGAAAAATGGTGCTAAGTTCCGCCTCATGCTCCACAGAATCATCATTCCCGCGTTTGTCATGTCCGCCAGCGCTTTCGCCGCCGACCTCACGGAAATTCCTTTCAATGACGCAGCGGGGAAGACGACCTCGCTCAAAGACTACAAGGGGAAGGTGGTGCTCGTCGTCAATCTCGCTTCGAAGTGCGGACTCACACCGCAATACGCACCGCTTGAGGCGCTGTATAAGAAGCACAAGGACGAGGGTTTTGTGGTGTTAGGTTTTCCCTGCAACGACTTCGGCGGCCAAGAGCCGGGGACCATTGAGGAGATTCAGAAATTCTGCAAAGCAGAGTATGACGTGACGTTCCCGGTGATGGACAAGATCAGCGTGAAGGGCGAGAAGCAGCATAAGCTTTATGAGGCATTGACCGGCAAGGATGGCGCATTTCCGGGAGATGTGCGCTGGAACTTCGGGAAATTTCTCATCGGCAAGGATGGCAAGGCGATCGCCCGGTTCGAACCGACGACAAAGCCGGACAGTCCTGAGGTGACGAGCGCGGTGGAAAAGGCGATTGCGGTGAAGGAATAGTCAGGACCTGAGACGTCCTTACGCTCGATGTCAAGAGCGTTTCGAGATCGGCGAATGTCTCATCATCGATCACCTGCTTGACAGTTTCCCGCCAGCCTGATGGAGGTTCGGATAGATTCACCCAACTACGGCAACCACCGTAATTTGCTTCGTAGGGGAATTCCCATGGCTTGGCGAGTTCTCTCACATGCACCAGAGCGAGATGGATGCTGCCGGCGGCCATGCCTTTTCCCTCCCAATCGAAGCGGTCTCTCACGGTCTGCTCTGAGTAGATGTGAAGCGGTTCCAGCGCGGAGACTTTTTCCCAATCGGTCAGAGTGATCGCCCAAGCGGCCTCGGCATGGTGGGTGATGCGGATGACATCGCCCGGCTGCCATTCGGGCATGGCTTTGACTTCACCCTCGCGGACTTGATCCGCTAGAGAATGGAAGCGGGTGGGGAAGAGGAAGAAGGATTCGTGAGCGAAGGAAAATCCTTGGCGGCCCTCATGGATGCCGCCTTTGCGCAGCAGGATGGATTGGCGACCGGAGGCCAGGGCGTCGCAGACCACCTGCCACTCTTTGAAGGCGATGACGGCGCTCATCCGGAATCAACCAAGGTCGTCGGCGGTGACCGATGTTTGCTCGCGTGAGCCGAGGATTCTGGCTTGGAGGATCACCCGTTCCGGAGTGGCGTCGAAGCGATAGCTGTGGCAGTTCGGGCAGAGCGCGGCTCCGCCGCCGACGATCGAGTCACAACCCTCGCAGACCTTGTAGCCTGAGGGATTCGCAGCGATCTTGGCGGCGGCGGCGGCGCGGTTGGGTGGTGGTGATTCGGACATGCTGGGTAAGAAAAAAGCGGCACCGGTGAACCGGTCCGCTTGTTTCGATTGAGAGGATTGAAACCGGCTGACTGGGCGATCAGGCGATGGCGGCGAGCGCCTTCGCAGTCTTGCTCTTCAAGTTAGCAGCCTTGTTCGGATGAATCAAGTTGCGCTTGGCGGCTTTGTCCACCACGGAGGCGAGAGCAGAGGCGGCGGTGGCAGCGGCGGCTTTGTCACCGGAAGCGATCGCGGCGATCGCCTTTTTGCGAAGCGTCTTCATGCGGCTCTTTTCGGCGCGGTTCCGCTCGGTGCGGACGACGGTTTGACGTGCGCGCTTGATTGAAGATTTGTGGTTGGCCATGGTCGTGTTATAAAAAATTTGGTCGCTTGGAGGCGGGCGGGGGAAAATAGGAATCTGAGCTCAGGTGTCAAGCTCGTGTTTCATGAGAATCTCAACTCCGCGAGCGAAGGCTGGATTTTCCTGCGGATGCGGTGGACTCATTCTCTGATTTGGTCTGAATGGATCCACGGATGACAAACACATCTGCTCCGGTGCCGATGCGGTTGTAGAGATCCGCGACGTCGCGGCTACCCATGCGGATACACCCGTAGGAGGCGGGTGAGCCCAAGCGGCATTCCTCGGGAGTCCCGTGGATGTAGATGGTCCGGCGGAAGGCGTTCTGATTGCGGGATTCCGTGCCGGTCAACCACATGATGCGGGTCACGACGGGATCGCGGCCGGGGGCGTTGGGTTTGATCACCTCGCCGGTGGGGCGACGGGCTTTGAAAACGCTACCGATCGGCGCATTATCGCCGATTTTTTTCGCAACCTGAAGGCGACCGAGTGGAGTGCGGTTACTCCCGGGGCCATCACCGATGCCAAATTTGGAGGTGGAGATTTTGTAGGTTTTCACCGGGGTGCCGTCGTGCACGAGGAGCATTTTCTGGTCCTGCACGCTGACGATCATCTTGTTCCGGGTGTCTTTGCCGAAACTGAAGCCATTGGAACCGCAGCTGGTGAGACCTGCCGCGGCCAGCAGGCTGAAAAATGAAACCAACAACAGCGACGGTTTTGGTATTCCAGTCATGGATGAATCAAGGGATGTTTCGGTTCACAGCTTCCGAAGGCCGGCTCACGGTGCCGCTCGGCAGCATGCGGACCAAAGAAGATAAGGATGTATAAAAGAATCCGACAGGGAATGGAAGCAGAAGAATCGCGGAAGACCAATTTGCTTTCAAGGCGGCTTCGACCACGATAAATAGGAAGAAGAAGCCGAACAGCAGTTCGACGAAGGGAGTGAGGGTTTTCATCGCCTTGTAGCTGCTCTTTTTCCAGTCCTGACGTTTCGCCTGGCCGATCCCGTATTTCGGAGTGCGGATGAAGGCGGTTTCATGATTGCAGAGGGCTTCGATCACGGCCTTCGCATTGCTGATCGACATGCCGATGCCAAGGGCAAGCAGCAGCGGAAGGTAAGGGATTTCCTTCCACCATGAACCCGGACGCAGGGCTTTTTGGGACACCATGTAGAAAACAATGACGGAAACCGATGAGAAAAAAAAGATCGGGACGTTGATGATGTAGTAGGTGAATTTCCCGAAATCCGGCTGCCAGTGCTGATTCGGATAGATCAGGAAGCACAGAACGATCAGCAGCAGGTAGGCGAAATTCGAGGTGAGGTGGGCGGTGGCCTCCATCTTGATGAACAGCGGCACGTCGGCACGCCAGATGGCGGGAAGAACCTTTTTGCAAACCTGGATGGAGCCTTTGGTCCAGCGGTGCTGCTGGCTTTTGAAGCCGTCCATGTCTACCGGCAGTTCGGCAGGGGTCTCGACATCGTTGAGGAAAATGAAGCGCCAGCCCTTGAGTTGGGCTCGGTAGCTGAGATCCATGTCCTCGGTCAGCGTGTCATGTTCCCAACCGCCGGCGTCGGCGATGCAGGATTTCCGCCAGATTCCGCCGGTACCGTTGAAGGTGAAGAAGCGGCCGGAACGGTTGCGGGCGGTTTGTTCGAGCTCAAGGTGACCATCGAGGAACATCGCCTGAATCCGGGTCAGCACGTTATAAGTCCGGTTGAGGTGGCCCCAACGCGTCTGGATCATCCCGATCTTGTCATCGGTGAAATAGTGGATCGTTTTCTGCAGCAGATCCGGGTTGGGCACAAAATCCGCGTCGAGAATCAGGAGGTATTCGCCCTTCGCGAAGCGGGTGCCGTTTTCTAGGGCGCCTGCCTTGTAGCCGGTGCGATCCGTGCGGTGGATGTGTTCGGCATCAAATCCGCGAGCTTTGAGGCTCGCGATCCCGGCCCGGCAGATTTCCACCGTTTCGTCCGTCGAGTCGTCCAGCAGTTGGATCTGCATCTTGTCCTGCGGATAATCCATGGCGGAAACCGAGGCCAGCAGGCGGTCCACCACGTGCATTTCATTGAAAACCGGCAACTGAATGGTCACCATCGGCAGATCCGTGAACAGCTCCTTCGGCTTCGGATGGTTCCGCGAGTGTTTCAGATAAAGGTAAACGATGGTTAACCGGTGGGAGCCATAGCCCGCAAGTCCGATGAGAACGGCAATATAAGCGGCATACCAAAGAGGCGAGGTCCAGTCCATGAGGATGAAAAATTCGGAGTTGAGTCGGGCACACACGCCCTGCGAAGTCAGAATCAACGTGTGAAAATCGACTTAAGTTTCAGGCGGCAGTCACTTTGGACTCCGGTGCCAGACGCCGCAGGCAAGCAGGAAGCGACCCCGCCGTCAAGCCCCAAGTCGGCCCGGAATATGGGCGTTTCTTGGGCAGACTCATCCATCGGAGGCCTTGTAAATCTCTCGTAGGTGCCGATTCCGACACGCTATAAAATTCAAAACCGTGCCACCGAATTGCTTCAGTGGCACGGCCACAGTCATGAGTGGGGGAGATGGTCGAGCCTGGCTGACGGATCGAGTCGGGTCGGATCGGATCGGCTTGTTAAATCGATATTCGACGAGTTAGCCGGGCCAATCTGAAGGGAAAGCTGCCGGCCTTACTTCTTTTTCTTGGCTTCAAGGCCCTCTTTGACTTTCGCTTCGATGTCCGCGTAAAGCGCCGCGTCGCCCTTGAGGAGTTCCTTCGCCGCGTCCCGGCCTTGGGCGAGCTGGGTGCCGTTGTAGCTGAACCACGAACCGCGCTTCTGGACGATTTCCATTTCCAGGGCGAGATCGAGCAGAGAACCGGTGGAGGAAATGCCCTCGTTATACATGATGTCGAATTCCGCCTCGGTGAACGGCGCGGCAACCTTGTTTTTGACGATTTTCACCTTGGTGCGGTTGCCGGTGACGGTGCCGTCGGTGGATTTGATCGCACCGATGCGGCGGATGTCGACACGCACCGAGGAGAAGAACTTGAGTGCGCGGCCACCGGGAGTGGTTTCGGGGTTGCCGAACATCACGCCGATTTTCTCGCGGATCTGGTTGGTGAAAATGCAGACGGTCTGCGCCTTGGAAATGAGGGCGGTGAGCTTGCGCATCGCGGCGCTCATGAGTCGGGCTTGGGCTCCCACCGTGGAGTCGCCGATTTCACCGTCGAGTTCCTGCTTGGTGACCAAGGCGGCCACGGAGTCCAATACGATGACCGCAATCGCGTTCGAGCGGACCAGTGCTTCGCAAATTTGCAGCGCTTCCTCACCGGAGGACGGTTGGGAGACGAGCAAATCGTCCATATTCACGCCCAGCTTGCGGGCATATTGAGGATCGAGTGCGTGCTCCACGTCGATAAAGGCGGCGAGTCCGCCGCGTTTCTGGGCTTGGGCGATGACGGTGAGGGTCAGAGTGGTCTTACCCGATGACTCGGGACCGAACACCTCGACGATCCGGCCGCAAGGGAAGCCGCCGACACCCAAGGCGCGGTCGATCAGGAGGTTGCCGGTGGGAATGACATCGACATCGACGCATCGGTCGTCGCCGAGTCGCATGATGGCGGATTCGCCGAACTCTTTCTGGATGTGTGAGATCGCGAGATCCAGATTGCGCTTGCGGGCTTCGTTCAGTTTTTCGGTGGCGGATTCTTCGGAGGTTTGTTTGGCGGCCATGGGAGTGTTTTGAGTTGCCGAAGTTGTGATCGGTTCTTGTCGGGTTGGCAAGAAAAAGATGTTCGCTCGAACAAAAAAGTGCCTTTTCCTTCAATTTGCGGAAAAGGCCTGGCGGTTTGTTTTCCCTGTCGGCTCCAGAGGCTGTTAGGAGATTGGACACTTTGGTCCGCCGGACGATGGGAAATAAAAGAAATGAGCTTCGCGCGCCCGCTTGTGCCACTCACTGGCAAGTGGACAGAAGTCACCACTCTCCTTATTTTGCCCACCACGGAGCCGGCTTACTGGAACCGGATTACTTGACCTCGATATTGAGGCGTGCCGCTCCTTGCGGGTCTGTGGCGGTATCCGCCGTCCAGCTGATTGCGAATCCGTCCTGCAGCGGTCCGGGTTGTTTGGCGGACAGGCTCAGCATTGAATTTGGGGATGCCAAGACGCCCAGTTTTTTCCCCTGATAGGTGCTGAATTCCACCTCGGCGGCCGTGATTCCTGCGCCGTTGATTTCCTTGGATCCGGTATCGATGCTTTCGCTGGTGGAAAGCTTCGAGCGTTTCTTGTCCGCGTAGGCCAACTGCACGCGATCCTCTTTGATTCTGTCTTCAAACGCCTTCATCTTCTTCTTGTCCTCAGGCTTGTCGACATCCGCATAAGCGTTTGGAATCTTCACGGAGATGGTGAAGCGCAACGAATCCTTTGCCAGCGTTCCGGGATCCAGCAGGCGTCCGCCGAGCGCAATGCCCCCCCGTGTCTCGTCCACGGTGACTTCGAATGCAGCGTCACCTTTGACCTTGCCGCGAAACACGGTCTTCTCAGGTTTGTTCGTCGGTTTTTGAGAGGATTCCAGCGTCTCGGGCAGGAGTTTGTAGATCGTGATCTTTCCGTCCGGCTTGGTCTCTTCGATTTGAAAATCGACAACGACCGTCAACTTGTTGTTAATGGGATCGCCCTTTTTCCGATTGATCTTAAGGGTGGTCTTGCCGTCGGCGCCCACTCCAAATTTGAAGTCGTTGGTCTCCACGCCGATGAAATATCCCAGCCAGTCCTTTTCGTTGAACATCGGCAGTTCTGCGGAAACCGGCGAGAGTCCTGATAGAGCAGCTACCGCCACGGTCATGGCGCACGTTTTAAAAGGTCTGATATTCATCCGGCGAGACAAACGCAATCGTCCCGCCGCCGCCAGCGAAAAATCAGGCCCCATCGATCAGAAATACTTCACCAGACTCTCCACCGTTTCCGCGTCCAGCCGTCTAACCAGTGCGATCGTCAGCGCGACCATGTGCAGATGGTCGTTTAAATCGATGATGGCGTTGTGCGAATGGATGTAACGGGCCGGCACTCCCAGCACGATGCTCGGGACGCCGTCGTTGGCCAAGTGGAACGAACCCGCGTCCGTCCCGCCGCTGCGGCGGACGGTGACCTGATGGGGAATTCCCTCCGCCACGGCCGTTTCCACCGCCAGCCGCGCCAGCCGGGGATTAGTGATCGCCGAGGGATCGTAAAGACGGATCTGCACGCCGCCGCCGAGCCGTCCCTGACAGTCCGACCGCGAAAATCCCGGTGAGTCATCCGCCGGTGGACCTTCTAACACGATCGCCACATCCGGCTTCGCGAAATGCGCCGCGGTTTTCGCGCCGCGCAAGCCAACCTCCTCCTGCACCGTCCCGCAGAGGATGAGGGTGTTAGGATGTGCCGATTGCGCGAGGATCTGCCCGGCTTGGATGGTTCCTGCCATGCCCACGCGGTTGTCGAAGGCCTTGGCCATGTAGTGGTCCTCGCGGGCCATCGCGGTGAAAGTGGAAACCGGAGCGATCGGGTCACCTAACGAAATTCCGAAATTCTCCATCGCGTCGCGCCGGGATTCCGCCCCCACGTCGATGAACAACTGCTCGATGGGCATCACCTGCCGCCGCTGCTCGGCGGATAGAAAATGCGGTGGTCTTGAGGAAACCACGCCGAGGATCTTGTCGCCACCGCGGGTCAGGATCTCCACCCGCTGCGATAACAAATTGTGCTCCCACCAGCCGCCGATGGCCACAAACTGGAGGTAGCCGTCTGCGGTGATGTTCTGCACCATGAAGCCCACCTCATCCATGTGGCCGGCCACCATCACGCGTGGGCCGTCGTCTCCCGTTTCACAGAAAACCGAGCCGTTGCGGTCTGCGGAAAGTTCCCCGCAGTCCGAAAGTTCATCGACGAAAATCGCCCTCACTTCATCCTCGTGACCGGAAACCGAGTGGGCTTCCGTCAGCTCCTGCAACAATGAAACCGCCTTCGTGCGCATGGCTGGAATCGTGGGCAGCCGCGCCACTTCTTCCAAGCCTCATCTTTCAATGGCATCCGGCGGTCTGACGCGTTGTGAGGAATAGATGCCCTTGGAGCCGCTGCAGCGGTAAGCGATGATGCAGGCCGTCGCCAGATAGAGACCGTTGCCCGCGCCGAAAAGCTCCATGCCAAGCAGCGTTGAGGCTAGCGGAGTGTTGGTGGCTCCGGCGAAGATCGCGACGAAACCGAGCGCCGCGAACAAATCGACCGGTACGCCGAGCATCAGCGCCAGCGTGTTTCCCAAAGCCGCTCCGATGAAGAACAGCGGTGTCACCTCGCCGCCTTTGAACCCGGATGACACGGTGATGACGGTGAAAAGAAGTTTCCACGCCCACGCCCCGGCTGGAATGTCCGTGGAGGTGAAAAGGGCGGGCAGGGTGATGGCTCCGGGCTTGTCGGCGAGCACGCCGAGGCCGAGATAGTCGGAGGTTCCTGCCAGGAAAAACAAGCCGATGACCAAGATGCCACCGACGACCGGTCGCAGTTCGGGGCGGGCGATGTAGCGATTGAAAGCGTCACCGAGGCGGTGCGAAAGCGTGGTGAAAAGCCAGCCGACGAGGCCGAAGGCGACGGCGGCCAGAACGACTTTTCCCATCAACAGAGGGTTGATGGCGGAGGTCGTGACATCGACATGATAGAGCGTGTGCCCGATGCCCCAAGCACGGCAGGCCCAGTCCGCGACGACGGCCGAGAAAAAGCAGGGAATCAACGCATCATATTGGATCCTGCCGACGACCAGCACCTCCAGAGCGAACACCGCTCCGGCGATCGGGGTGCCGAAAATCGAACCGAAGCCAGCGGCGACGCCCGCCATCAGCAGGATACGAACTTGAGGGGATTCCAGTTTGAGAAAGCGGGCGAAGGCCGCAGCGATGCTGCCACCCATTTGCAGGGCGGTTCCCTCGCGCCCGGCCGAGCCGCCGAAAAGGTGGGTGACGAGTGTCCCTATCAGAATGAGCGGAGCCATGCGCCGCGGCACTCCGGCACCGGGTTGGTGGATCTCATCGATGAGCAGGTTGTTTCCCGCTGCCGCAGATTTTCCATAAAGTTGATAGAGCAGGCCGACGCAGAGCCCGGCGGCAGGAAGTAGATAGAGCAACCACGGCTTGTCGAAGCGGACCAGAGTGACCGCGTCCAATGCCCGCAGGAAAAATGCCGAAGCCGAGCCGACCGCGATCGCAAGCGGCGCAAGGATGGCAAGCCAGCGGAGCGCGGCGAAGAGTTGGGAAGGAAGGCGGGTCATCGGGCCACCGGGAAATTGTCAGGAAATGGGCTTCGGTGCAGCTCCAATTTCACTCACTTGCGGCAGGTGCCGCAAATGGCCGATTCCAGATCAGCGCCCCAGTCTCGGTCCGGCGCATTGCGCTCGGAATCGCCCGGTTCAAAATGAAAAAATGCGACCGGATCTGGTTAACCGAAGAGGACGCCATGTTGGGCGTGAAGACCGACCCTGAAGTCGCAGTCGCCCTGCGAATCAACAGGCTGCTGGTAGCTGCCCAGCGGAATGAACTCGGTATCCCCGGACAAAATGGTAGGAACTATCCCGCGCGGAAGAATGGATAGAGGAAGATGGTCGCCAAGGAAACGCGGTGGGGAGGGCAGAAGGCAATTAGGGTGCCTTTCTCAACGGGCGATGAGAGAGAAGAAAATGGACGAGACGTCCATTCTTATTATTGTTAGATGGGTTCTATCGGCAAGACTTCGTCACCTGGGCAACGGCGGCAGGTCCGGAATTTCGCCGTCAGGCGCGGAGGCCGGTGGGGCGGTGTTTTCGAGGCCGCGGCTGAAGATGGCGTCAAGGCGGTCGAGGTAGCGCGAGAGCGCATCGTCGCGGTGGTGGGGGTTAGACTTGAGGCGTTCCTTGAGACGCAGGTAGTCATAGAAGGCGCCGCTGGTTTCGCGGGCGCGGGTGATTTCAAACCAGTCAAGGTAGTCGCGGGCGCGGGCGGCCTTGGCGGTCATCGTGGTCCGCCGCACGCCCAGTGCGCTGAGGGAGGCGGCGGTGTCTTTGGTTTTATTTTTCGCGAGGTTCGAGAGGACAATCTGATACTCGGCGAGGATAGGCCGGTAGGACGGGAAACAACGATAGCTTAGGCGGACCAGCGAGTCCTGGGCGAGGCGCACGGAGTTCAAGCGTTCGGGTTCGGTGAGGGTGGCGAGTTCGGGCCAGGCGGTGATTTCCTTCTGTTGGATGATGCCTTCCGCGTCGCGGAAATTGAGCCGCAGGGCCTCGCCGAGTGCGGCGTCGGTGCGGGAAACGGAGAG
>JBBQDJ010000003.1:0-29177 GCA_038319595.1 Verrucomicrobiales bacterium | reverse complement strand
GATCGTGCCAGGGATGTTCCGGCGGACCAACGGCGATGTGCTTGAACCGGTGCTCGCACCGCCGGACCTCGACAAGGTGCGCATCACTTGGATCGGTCATGCTTCTTTCTTCCTGCAATTCGCCGGGCACTCGGTGATCGTCGATCCGAACTGGGCGAAATGGCATGGGCCAGTGAAGCGGCACCGTCAACCCGGCTTGGATTTGCACGCTGTGCCGGAGGTGGATCTGGTCCTCGTCACGCACGCCCATTTCGATCACTTGCACAAGCCGAGTTTGAAAATCCTCCAAGCCCGCGAAGGTATCGTCGTCCCGCGCGGCAGTGGTTCTTTGGTGAAGCGCCTCGGATTTCCCGCCACGCATGAAATGCAGATTTGGGATCGGCTGAATTTCGATGAGTTGGAAATCATCCACACGCCTTCACATCATTGGGGTGCGAGATTCATCCATGACACGCATCGGGATTACGGGGGTTACATCGTTCGAGCCGGCGGCAAAAGTGTCTTCCATTGCGGCGACAGCGCCTACTTCGATGGCTTCACGGATATCGGGAAGCGCTGTGATATCGATGTCGCACTCATGCCGATCGGTGCCTACGAGTCACCCAGCGGGCGGGACGTCCACATGAACCCCGAGGAGGCAGTTAGAGCCTTCGCGGATCTCGGTGCGAAAGTGCTGATCCCGATGCACTATGGAACATTTCCGTTGGGAAATGAACCTCACGATGAACCGGTCGAACGCCTCCTGATGGAAGCGGACCGCCTAGGGATCAGCGATAGGGTGCTCATTCCCGAGGAAGGCGTCGGGATCGAATGGTGAGAAAATTTTCGGGAATTAAAATCCAATACGTGTATCCTACCACCATGAACCTCCGCTATTTATTCGCCTTGGTATCGCTCATTCCTACTCTCTCTTCGTGTGAACCAGAAAAGATCATGACCGCCTCTGACAAAGCTGCCGCCAAAATGCCCGTAGTCCCCGCAGGTGCGGAAGTCGTTACGCTTGGAGCCGGATGTTTCTGGTGTATCGAGGCCGCTTATCGCCAGTTGGACGGTGTCATTTCCTCTACCTCCGGCTACATGGGCGGATCACTGAAAAATCCGACTTATGAGGATATCTGCAATGGAGGTTCCGGCCACGCCGAAGTCGTGCAGGTGGTTTTCGATCCCAAGAAGATCCCTTTGGAAAAGATTCTCGCTTGGTTCTGGGACCTGCATGATCCCACCACCTTGAACCGGCAGGGCAATGATGTGGGCGATCAGTATCGCTCAGCCATTTTCTATCAAAACGACGAACAGAAGAAGACCGCTGAGGCATCGAAGGCTGTCGCCAAAGCCAATTTCAAGGACCCGATTGTTACGGAAATCACCAAGGCCTCCGAGTTCTATCCGGCAGAGAACTACCATCAGAATTACTACAACGAGAACAAATCGAAGAATCCCTACTGCCGATTTGTCATTGAACCCAAGTTGAAGAAACTCAAGCTCGACCACTGAGGATGGGCTTCGATCCTAACGAAAAGCCGGCAAAGCCTTAGAATTCTTGACAATCCGGGGTTTTATGGGATTCCTGATCCCCGGAAATGGCAAAGCGCAGCATGGCAGGAGTCAAACTGACCCGCTTGGAAGCCCGCACCCGGGTGATCCAAGGGGCGGGGCGGCTGGCGTTTGTTTGCTTCTGCATGGCCATCGGATTCGTGGTGGTGGCCACCGCGGTTCCGCAGCGGCGGGAACTTGAGAAGCTGGAAGCAAAGTTCAAGCTCGCCCAACAGCAGGAAGCCAGCATTGTGGCGGACAAGGAATATCATTTGATCGAATACCGTGCCTTGCGCGAGGATCCGGCGTTTCTGGAAATCCATGCGCGGGACCGTCTCAACTACTACCGCGAGGGCGAGCGGGTCTTGAAGTTCCGCAGCGAGTAAGTGGTGGTTTTTGGCGCTTGGCGGCACCGGCTCGAAGGTCTATCCCGTGAGCATGCGCGACGACATCGAAAGAGTCCTGATTGATGAGGCGGTGATTGAGAAGCGTCTCGATTCGATGGCGATTGAGATCGAACGCGATTTTCCAGCGGGCCCGATGGTGGTGATCATCCTTCTCAAAGGCGCCCTCGTTTTCGCCGCCGACCTTCTCCGCCGGGTGCCGCGGCCGTTGGAAATCGAGTGCCTGAATGTGGCGAGCTACCACGGTGGTTTGGAAAGCTCGGGAAAAGTGGATTTTCTCGACCGCCATTTTCCGGAAGTCAAAGGGCAGCATGTCCTCCTGCTAGACGATATTCTTGATACCGGCCGCACCCTTCACGCGGTCTCCGAGCGGCTGATCGAGGAAGGCGCCGTAGCCGTGCACACCGCAGTCCTGTTAGCCAAGGACAAGGCTCGCGCCGAAGAAGTCCAGGCGGATTACGTCGGTTTTGAGATTGGTGACGAGTTCGTCGTTGGCTACGGCCTCGACTACAAAGGCAAGTATCGGAATCTGCCTTATGTCGGCGTGCTGAAACTTTCCGCCGCCGTTTGATCTAACCGATCAAATCCCCAATCGACCCGAAGTCCGGCGAGAAAAGGCGCTTGTAGGTCCGGGCTGCGTAGCCGTCGGTCATGCCTGATAGAAAATCGCAGACCAGCCGCGCGCGTGCCGCCTCGTCCGGGGCCACCGCGATTTCCGCTGCGGTGTCCGCGGGAAGAAGTTGGAAGTCCTGACCGTCGATGGTGCCTTGGGCAATGTAACGCTCGCCAAGCACTTCCCAGAGTTGTCGCAGCATCCGGCTGCCCTTGTGTTCGAGTTGTTTCAACTGCGGCGAGAGGAAAACGACTTCGAAGGCGAGGCGTTTGAAAAGCTTCGACTCCGCTTTGACTGATTCATCAATGGCAAGCCGGTAGCGGTAACGGTTCGTTGAGCCGCTGAGGAAATTGACGTCTGTTTCCAGATGCGTGGACTGGATGTAGCGGCCGATGCGCTTTCCCACAAACGGATCTACCCGTTTCCGGCGGATCGCCTTCATGAGATCGCCGAGCGGTGTGCCATCGCCGGTGGCTTCGCCGTGTTGCTCAGCCCAGCTTTCGATTTTTTCAATGTTGAGGAAGCCAGCGCGCACACTGTCAGATAGATCGTTGAGCGAGTAAGCGGTGTCGTCTGCCCAATCCATCACCTGGCACTCGATGGATTTGAACTGGTCGCGGACTTTTCCCGCCGTGAGCTCCAGCGGGAAATCGTTTCCGCCCATCGCCCAGTCCAGATAGACGTGCTGGCTGTCGTAGATGAAATGATGCTCCGGCTGGTTGCCGAGTTCGGTCCACAGTGATTTGTATTTCAGCACGCCATCGAGGAACGCGCGGGTCGGATCCATGCCACTGCGTTTCGCGGAAAAAATTCTCTCTGTTAGTAGGCGAAGGGTCTGGGCGTTTCCTTCGAATCCCCCGTGGTCGCGCATCAGATAGTTCAAGGTCCGCTCGCCCGCATGGCCGAACGGCGGATGCCCGAGATCGTGGGAAAGGCAGATCGCCTCAATGAGATCCGGATCGATGAAAAAATCATCACCCAGCGGCCCGTCCGGCTGGCTTTTCAACCAGTAGGAAATCGACTTCCCGATCTGTGCGACTTCCAGCGAGTGCGTGAGCCGGGTCCGATAGAAATCATACTCGCCGCTCCAAAAGACCTGCGTCTTGTTCTGTAAACGCCGGAACGTCGGCGTGTGGAGCACCCGGTCGCGGTCGATCTGGAATGGCGTACGAAAGTCACCGTCGCAGGCACCCGAGCGCCGCTCCGTGTCAAAAGCCCCGTAAAAGCGGTTCAACATTGGGCGGAGACTAGATGCCCCGACGCATCCGGCAATCTCAACCTTCGAGCATCAACCCGAAAGGCACCAGCCGCTCGAAATCAGTCTTGTTTAAAGTGGCCAGCGGCATGGCCGAAACGATGGCCGCTGCGGCGATCATGCAATCGGCGTGAGATCCGCGCCGCCTGCCGCTCAGGTTGAAAAGCCGCGAGGCCTCTTCCGCCTCACGCCAGGTGAAATCGGTGATATTTCGATCCAGCACGGCGAAGGCGGCGTCTTTCTGCGCTTTGGAAAGCGGGCCATTGCAGAATTCCGACCACGCGACCGCGTTCGTTGCCACGGATTTCCCAGCCCTCAGCCAGGCGCTGACATTCGAAGCGCCGGCCGAACCGACAGTCACCATGTCCACAAGGTAGTTGGTATCCAAGTGGATCATGGCTCCCACCAGTAGCGTTTCGCCGCTCGCTCGGCCTCAATGGCTGCCTTGAAATCCTCGCCCTCGCGAACGGTCAGTCCGGCACCGCTTTGCAGCCAATCCAAGGCCTGCAGCGGACTCGGACGCAGGTCCTCGCTATCCACCTCTTCCTTCATCTTGCGGATGGCACGACGCATGACTTCCGCTTTTGAAACAGCCCAGCGTTTCGCGAGGCTATCCAGAACCCCCAAGGTTCCGGTGTCCAGCGACACACTCGTCCTCACCAAAGTCGTTACATAACTCATGTGGTAACAAGTGGTGCATCTGTGGTGCAGCGTCAAGATTTAAAAATGTCTCCATTTGAAATATCCCAAAAACCCGATGAGTAATCTCCCGCTAACTCCCAAACCTTATGTCCTCTTTTAAACGCGCGTTTTTCTGGCTCTCCGGGGCAGGAACCGAGACTCTGGAAAAATGCCCGGCCTGGGAGCAACGGAAATACGTCGCATTCGGAGCCACCGTTCTGGTCCCATGCGCGTTCGCCTTCATCGCCTGCGCCTACGCGCTCTCGACCCTCACCGATAACGCCCGCGTCATCTACCCAGTCGCCACGGTTTGGGCCTTCATCATTCTCACCATCGACCGCGCCCTGCTCGCCAGCTACCGCGCCTATGCGTCGGTCTTCCGCAAGTTCTCCCAGTTTTGCCTGCGCCTCGTCGTCGCCGTCCTGATGGGGATCACCATCGCCCATCCGCTCGTCCTGCTTCTCTTCCGCGACACGATTTCGTCGGTCGTTGAAAAGGATCGTGCGGCGGAGATCGAAGTGGTGAGGTCGGGCTTCAAGACGGAAAAAGAGAAAGTCCGCGGCCAGGTCACCGTTCTTGAAACGGCCCTCGCGGAACAACGCGCCAAGTGGAACGAGTCGTTCCAAGCCCGTTTCATCCTTCAGGAAAACGAAGATACGAAGTCGGCGATTCCCGGTCTAACCAGCGAGCAGCAGGTCGAACTCAAGGCCGCCATCGATGAAGGCACCGCACCGTTCCGCGAGCGCCTCGCCGTCATTGAGAAACAATCCGACGAATTCTCGCCGCAATACGCCAAGCTCCAGACCGAACTCGGATTCTGGCAGGCCGAATTCGAACGCGAACTTAACGGCCAGCGCTCCGGTCTGCGGGGTGAAGGGCCGCGGGCGAAGTCGATCCGTTCCGACCAACTCGAACCGCGCCGCGAAGAATCGAAACGCCTCGGCGCTCTTCTCGAACATCTATCCGCTGAAAAGGCCACGCTCCAAACCCAGTCCCGCCAGGCGGAAGCCGCAGCCATCTCCCAGTTTGAAACGAAACTCGCGGAAATCGCCTCCGCCAATAAAACCGAGGCTGAACGCGTCGCCGGCCTCAAGCAGAAGGTCGAAAGCGATCAGGCCGGTCAGTTCGTCACCCAACAGAATGCCCTGCGCGACACGATCAAACAACAGATCGACACCCGCCTCACCGAACTGAATCGCGTGCAGGGTGAGCTCGCCGCCGTGGCCAAAGAGGAATCGGATCGCCTGGACCAGTTGCGCGCCGAGCCCCGCCGCGATATCCTCACCCAGACGTTGGCGCTGCACGCGTTGTTCCAAGCCGGCAATCAAGGTGGGCAGTTCGCGTTCTATACCTACCTTGTTCTAACGCTTCTCTTCATGCTCGTGGATACCATCCCGCTGATCGTGAAATTCTTCACCAAGGCCGGCCCTTACGACTCGCTTGTCGATCGCGATGAAATCACTTTCGAAACCGAGCATCGCGCTTTCCGCCAAAGCCGCACCCGTTACATGGAGCAGCTTTCTAGCGGAAATCTCATCGCCGTCACCCGCAACCAGCGCTTGGAAAACGCCTTGGTCGATGGCGTCGAGCACACCCGCGCCGCCCGCGAGTTCCTTGACTCGCTCGTCGAAATGGAAAAATCCTTCGCCGACAAAATGAAACTCGAGGAACAATCGATCGGCGTCGCGGAAAGCGATAAACGGGCGGCGTTAGAAGCCATCAAGAAGCGCTTCTACGCCGACCTGAATCACCGCATGGAAATTTTCTTCACCACGCGCCACGCGTGACGTGGCGGAGATCACCGGTCGCCGCGAGTTTCTGCATTCGCGGCGGCCGTTGATCGCCCCTACATTTAAGATTTTGCTCCGATTTCTCATCCCCACAGCCACCGCCTCTGACCTGCGCAAGGCGGCGTGGCTCGCCCTTGCGGGAGCCTTGATGGCCGGCACCTTCGGCATCATTCACGATCAGATCACCTACTCGATCTCGCCAGAGTATTTCACGCGGATGAAGTTCATCCAGTTTCACGTCTGGGATTTCGGATTTCCCCGCCGCGTATTCGTCGCAGAGATCGGGTTTCTAGCGACGTGGTGGGTGGGATTGATCGCGGGCTGGTTTCTCGCGCGGATCGCGCTGCCGAAGTTCAAATCGCCCGGCAGCCGGGTGTTGAAAGCCATTGGCATCATCGTCGCTGTCACCTTGGCCTTCGGAATCAGTGGCTATTTCCTAGGCCCTATCATTTTCGCAGATCGCGCCGGGTCGGACGAGGCTTTGAACGAAATGGGGGTGACGCAGAACAGGGAGTTTCAACAGGTGGCGGGGATTCATCTCGGCAGCTATGCAGGTGCGTTGCTGGGATGGCTCGGCATGATGGTGGTGTTTTTCAAGCGTAGCGGCGACCGGTGATCGCCGCTACCCGAGCATCTCTATCAGATGCCCGAAGACATCCGAGTTCCTCACCATCCCGGAAAACCGGTCCGACTGCGGGCCGATGGCGGAGACGATCGTGGGGTCGGACGTGTGGGTGGTCCCGGTCCAGCCGATGCCAGTGTGGTTACCCGCAAATTGGCCTAACAAACCTTCCGGCTTGCTGAGTTGTTCACTCCATTCGATGACCGGATGGTGGGCGACGATTTCAAACAGCGCGTTCGCCTCCTCGGGTTTCAGCTTGAACCCGAGATATTGATTCACGAGAGCCGTGATCTGCGCCGCGGAACTTCCATTCTGCGCATTCCATTCTGCAAGCAGACGTTCATGGGACGCCTTGAAGCGGGTGATGGTAGAGAAGGCCTGGTTGCTCGCGGAATAACTGCCACCCATGCCGTTGAGGCCGGGGTTCGAGTTGCCGTGATCGCTGGTGATGACGAGCAGGATGTCGTCGCGTTTTCCGATCAGGGTGAGAACCATTGCCACCGCGTCATCGAAGGCAAGCTGATCGCCCAGCAGTCCGCCGATGTCATTCAAATGCGCAGCATGGTCGATGCGTGCGCCCTCGATCTGGAGTAGGAAAGGCTTGTCGCCGGCGAGAAATCGGCTGAGCGCCGCGTTCGCCATTTCCGATAGAGTGGGGACTGCCGCAGCGATGGCTGGGCTTTGATCGCGGTCGATGGTGAACGGGAGGTGACCAGGCGTGAAAGTGCCTAGCAGCTTTTCGCTCCTCGATGCGAGCAGGGCATCCCGGGTTCCGAAAACATCGTAGCCGGCTTTCGTGAACTCGCTGGAGAGATCGCGCTGGTCCTTGCGGTAGGCAGCGCTGAAATGCCCGGACCCGCCTCCGAGCAGAACGTCCACGCGGTTCAGATATTGGGGCGCGATGTCGTCTTCTTCGTTACGCTTTTTGACCGAAGACGCGAATCCCGCTGGAGTGGCATGGGTGATGGTAGCGGTGCTGACGAGACCGATGCGGGCTCCCTTGGTTTTTAGGATTTTCGCGATCGGGGGGATCGCCTTGCCTGCGGGATTCACATTGATCGAGCCGTTATTCACCCGCTCGCCGCCACCCCAGGCGGTGGAGGCAGCGGCGGAATCGGTGACCATGGAATTGGCGGAAGCGGTATCCATCAGACCGCGCGAGGCGCTGCGATCATTGAAAAGGGACCACCACCGGGTGCCGCGCTGGCGGGTGAGATTGGAATAGGCCTCGGCGAGGGTCAGCACCCCGGGGCTCATGCCGTCGGAAACCATGAAAATCACGCCGCGCACTTTTTTTCCGGGAGCTCCCACGGGATCGGCCGTGGCGGCGGTGCGACCTATCATCGCGGCAGCACCGCCTAGAGCGGCGGTTTTCAACCAATCACGGCGGCCGATTTCAGAATTCATGTTCATTCCAGACACATAGCACCCGGATCGCGGACGGCAAGGCTGGCGAACGTGGCGAAAACGTCAGGCTTGCGCCAATGCTCCGGGTTCATTAACCATCCGCCCCACATGACGCACGACCCGGACCAACATGCCTCGCTTGGCGCGATGTATTCCGACTATTTCCTCGATTACGCCAGTTACGTCATCCTCGAACGCGCGGTGCCCCACCTTTTCGACGGTCTCAAGCCGGTCCAGCGCCGCATCCTCCACGCCATGGACGAGCTCGACGATGGCCGCTACAACAAGGTCGCCGGGATCGTCGGAAATACGATGAACTATCACCCGCACGGTGACCAGTCGATCGGTGCCGCCATCGTCGGGCTCGGGCAAAAGGACCTGCTCATCGACACCCAGGGAAACTGGGGCAACACCCTCACCGGCGACGGTGCCGCCGCTCCCCGTTACATCGAAGCGCGGCTCACCAAGTTCGCTAACGAAGTCGTCTTCAACCCGAAGACCACCGATTGGCTTCCCAGCTACGACGGACGGCGCAAAGAGCCGGACACTCTGCCGGTGAAATTTCCGCTCCTGTTAGCACAAGGCGTGGAAGGCATCGCCGTCGGCCTTGCGTGCAAGGTGCTGCCGCACAATTTCCACGAACTCATCGAAGCTTCCATCGCCGTCCTGCGCGACCAACCGTTCACCCTGATCCCGGATTTTCCGACCGCTGGTATCATGGATGCCTCCGATTATCGCGACGGCCTGCGGGGTGGAAAAGTGAGAGTCCGTGCCCGCATTTCCACGGAGAAAAAAGGCTTCCTCCGCATCACGGAAATCCCCTTCGGCACCACGACCGGCGCATTGATGGAGTCCATCGTCGCCGCTGCCGACAAGGGGAAGATCAAGATCCAGAAAATCGAGGACAACACCGCCGCAAATGCCGACATCCTCGTCTATCTGCCCGCCGGTGCCGATGCCGAGCAGACCCGCGATGCGCTCTACGCCTTCACCGATAGCGAACTCACCATCTCTCCTAACGCCTGCGTCATCTTCGACGGCAAGCCGGTGTTCATGGGCGTTTCCGAAATCCTCCGCCGCGTCACGCACCACACCCGTGACCTGCTCAAGATGGAGTTGGAGATCAAACTCGGCGAACTCGCCGAAAAATGGCACTTCAGCTCGTTGGAAAAAATCTTCATCGAGAACCGCATCTACCGCGACATCGAAGAATGCGAAACTTGGGAAGCGGTCCTGAAGGCCATCGACGACGGCCTCAAGCCGTTTAAGAAACTTCTCAAGCGTGAAGTCACCGAGGATGATCTCGTCCGCCTAACGGAAATCAAGATCAAGCGCATTTCCAAGTTTGACTCCTTCAAGGCCGACGAGGAAATCAAGGGGCTCGAAAAACTCATCGACGAGACCGAGAAAAACCTCCGCAATCTCACGAAATACACCATCCGCTGGTATGAGGAGCTCCAGAAAAAATACGGCAAGAACCGCGAGCGGAAAACCGAGATCGCCTCGTTCGATCGCGTGGACCGCATGCAGGTCGTCGCTGCCACCGAGACGCTCTATCTGGATGCCAAGAACGGCTTCGCCGGCTACGGCCTGAAGAAGGACGGCGAACCGGTCGAAAAATGCTCCACCATCGACGACATCATCGCCTTCACCCAGGACGGCAAGATGCGCATCATGAAGGTCGCTGAAAAAGTCTTCGTCGGTCAGAAGCCACTGCGCGTTGCCATTTTCCGCAAGGACGAGGATCTCATTTACTCGATGATCTATCGGGACGGTCGCGACGGTCCCATCCTCGCCAAGCGATTCACCGTCGGCGGCATCACCCGCGACAAGGAATACGACCTAACAAAAGGCACGCCGAACAGCCGCATCCTCTACTTCGCCTTTCACAAGACCAACGAGGAAAGCGCCGCACAGATGTTGTTAGTTCATTTGAAATCTGGCTTGCGGATGAAGAACCTCATCCGCCCGCTCCACTTCGCCGAGTTCGGCATCAAGGGCCGCTCCAGTGCGGGCAACCTCGTCACGAAACACGGCATCGAGAAAATCATCCGCGCGCCGAAGGACTACGATCCAACGCTAGGGGCTTGACGGACCGCGAGTCTCCGACTCGCTCTTCCCGCTAGCAATGGATTTTTAAGAAGCGAGTCAGAAACTCGCGGTCCGTGCAATAACCTGCTAGACCTGTCCCATGTCCGACCTACCGTTTCGCCACAAAGGCTGGCATTCCCGTGGTTACTTGCCGCATCTGGACGTGGCTGGCGAAATCCAAGCGCTCACCTTCCGCATGGCGGATGCCGTGCCTGCGAAGGTCATCGCACGATGGCAAAAGGAACTCGACCGGGAAGCGGAGCAATCCTCGCAACGTCAACGGAAGCTGCGGTCGATGATCGCCCGTTACGAAGATGCCGGCCACGGCTCCTGCCTGCTATCCGAAGACATTCATGCGGAAACCGTTCAGACGGCGCTCCTCCACTTCGATGGCGACCGCTATCGCCTGCTCGAATGGTGCGTGATGCCCAACCACGTTCATGTGCTCATGCATTGTTGTTTCGGGACGACATTGGGTGAAATCGTAAGGTCGTGGAAAGTCTTCACCGCGCGGACTATCCATCAACGTCTGGGGATGGAAGGTCAGTTTTGGGCTCTCGATTACTTCGACCGCTATATCCGGGATCTCGACCATTTGGGCGACTGTCGCTCATACATCCGCAACAATCCCGTAAAAGCCGGGCTCTGCCGAAATCCCGCTGACTGGCGCTGGAGCAGCGCCTGGTCCGCCCCCGGGACCGCGAGTCTCTGACTCGCTCTTCAAACCTATCCCCCCGGAAGAAGCGAGTCGGAGACTCGCGGTCCTTTCCCGCTCTCCCGGCTCCCCCTTTTTATAATACTCGGACCACATCGCTACCCAAAAGCCATCCTCTACTTCGCCTTGCACAAGACCAACGAGGAAAGCGCTGCACAGATGTTGTTAGTTCATTTGAGATCTGGCCTGCGGATGAAGAACCTCATCCGCCCGCTCCAGCGCGGGCAACCTCGTCACGAAACACGGCATCGAGAAAAGCATCCGCGCGCCGAAGGACGATGATCCGACGTTGGGGGCGTGATTTTCCATCTGCTCAAGGTGCTCGCCGATATGGCCGAAATCTGATGATCGTCCGCCATCGGATTTTTTCACGTCTTTCCGCTTGAAGCGGGTGGGAGGTCATCGCACCGTTTTCGCACATGGCAGTTTCGAAGAATAAGAATTCACCGTCCCCAACGGAATTGATCGATTGGTTGAACGACGAAGGGGTTTTGGAGTTGGAATGGGATTTTCCCGAAGATGGCGATCTGTTTGCGGCCGGACTGGACTCGATGGCAGTGATGCAACTCGTCGTGGCCGTGGAGGACCGCTTCGAGGTCGAGCTCGGGCCGGATGATCTGACGAAGGCGCATCTTGCAACGCCAACGACTTTGGCGGCGTTGATCGCCGCGAGGATTTCATGAGTCCGCCGCGCGTGACCTTCGACGTGGCGGTCATCGGCGGAGGAAGCGCAGGACTTGCCGCCGCCGTCACCGCCGCGAGAACGGGGGCGCGCACACTTTTGATAGAACGCCACGGTTATCTGGGTGGCATGGGGACGGCTTCACTGGTTCACACGTTTTGCGGCTTATACTTGCTGCGTGAAGAACCTGGCGCAGTTGCAGCAAATCCTGGATTCGCCTCCGAAATCGCGGAGCGGATGAGCGCTGCGACCGGTATCGGTCCGGTCCGCATGGGGCGGGTGGATGTGCTGCCTCAGCATCCGGTGGAATTGGTGAGGATCGCGGACGAGTTGGTTTCCGCAGAGCCGCTGATCAAGCTGGGTTTGCACACCGAGGTGACCTCCCTTTCGCGAGGCCAGGACTGGGAAATCGGAATTCGCGATCGCGGTGGAGAGAGGTTGCTCGCTGCCCGCGCGGTGGTGGACGCCTCCGGCGATGCGGTCGCTGCGATTCTGCTAGGCCTGGATTCGGCGATGGTGGAAGCGCCGCGCCTGCAGCGGCCGGCTTACGTTTTCGGAGTTCATCTTCCGGGCTTGCTGGGAGATGCGGAGCGTTTGGAAACGGCAGGACTCATCATGGAAGGAATCCGCGGAAGCAGCCTGCCGCCCGAGGCAATGGGCATGACGTTCCGTGCATCGGGACGGATCAACGAAGTTTTCGGCTCCTTGGATCTTGCGGGTGGAGAGGATTATGATCCGTTCGATGCGGGATGTTTGACCAGTCTGGAACTGCAAGGCCGAGCGACCGCGGCCAAGGCGGTGGCTTGGCTTACGGTTAGATCCGCAATCTGGAAAGGCGCCTACATCAGCCATTGGCCGGTGCGCGCCGGTGTCCGCGAGAGTCGCCGGTATGTGGGGGATTATGTTCTAACCGGCGAGGACCTGTTGGCCGGAAATCGTTTCGACGATGAAATCGCACTCGCCACCTGGCCGATGGAATTTCGAGAGAACGCGCGCGGCCCGAAACTGCGTTTTCCCGCAGACAATCGACCAGCGGGCATTCCCTTGCGCTGCTTGAAGCCGGTGGGGATGGATCGCTTGTTCGTTGCCGGTCGCTGCATTTCCACGGATCATGAAGCCCAAGCCTCGATCCGGGTGATGGGCACCTGTTTCGCAACTGGCGAAGCGGCTGGCCGTGCCGCGGCTTCGGTTTGAATCACCTGACGCCGAGCTTGGGATCATCGAGATCCAGCCGATAGAGAATCTGGTTGTAGTTGTAGCGCGGCGTGGGGCGCGCGTGGTCGGCGAACTCCGCAGTGTAGGTGCCCTCAAACAAAATGAACGGTGCGTTCTCGGGTGTTAGATCCGTCTGGATACGCGGGTTGTAAAAGGTGTAATTGTCGTGGGTAAGGATTTTCACCGCTGACACCCAGGGGCCGAGCGGGGAATCGGCTTCAGCATACCAAATTTCGCCAAGGGCGGATGGCTTGCCGCCGATCTGGGTGAAGACGGCGATCCAACGTTGGCGGAATGCGTTCCATGCGATGGAGCCGCGGTGCGGTTTCACTTCCGATCCGTCCGCCGCGGATCGTGGAGCTGCGGGAGCGGGGAGCGGTTCCCAGGTGGAAGAGTTTTTCCAAGACTCGAAATCATCAGGACAGCGGGCGGCTGGAAACGGGTCGCCAAAAAGTAACCAATGCTTTCCTGTTGGATCCTGCCAGCGGACCGGATGGCCTTTTAACATCAGTGGTTTTGCTCCATCGGCAGTTTTCCAAATGACTTTTTCCGGGAGGAATTTTTGGGAGGGTTCGTCCCAGACACAGAGGCCGGCTTCGTATTCCTCGAGGAAGCCTTTAATCTTCGAGTAAGTGGCGACGAGGTGGTTCCCGGGCAGTGAAATCAGGCCGGTGAGCCAGGTGGGTCCTTCGCCCGGGATTTCGGCGACGCCGCGGGGTTTGCCTTTGTCATCGCGGAAATAAGTGAAGGGCATGGCCAGCGGCGGCACAAATTTCTCCAACGGATCCAACGGGGTGGTCGCGGCGGAGGCGTTGAAAATGCCGAGCGGATAGCCCGGAAGATTTGTATCGCCCCAGAGCCAGAAAAGTTTTCCGTTGTGCTTCGCTGTTAGCACCGAGTCGCAACCAAAGACGCCGGATTCCGGCAGCAGCGGAGGCAGGCCAAGCTTCTCTGCTTCCGCAAAAAGTCCCGCACCGGTGACGCGGCCAAGGCGTTTGGCGAGATTGCGGCGCTCGACTTCGATTCGGAATTTTTCTCCCGCCTTGAGTGTGGTGCGGACTCCTTCGTAGCCAAATCCGTCCTTGGCCACTCCATAGCCGTGACCTTTCACTTGCAACCAAACCTCGCGATCTAGCAGATCGGGATCGTCGATGGCGATGAGGCCAAGGTTGTCGCTAACATGAACCACTTCGTTGACGCCGCGGAGTTCGACCATCGGCACCGGCCAACCGTTTTCCCGGTCGATGATTTCGATGCGGCAGGGTTCCGCCGCAATTGCAACGAGAGGAAACAGACAAATTTGGAGCTGGCGGAACATTTAAAGGTAGGGACTTCGGTTGTTGCCCGGAATGCGGAGTTGTAACGCATCCGATCGGGAATAGGCTTGGGCAGTTCCTCATCTAAGGAAGACGTCGGTATTTATGAAAAATTGTCCCTATTGTGCCGAGGAAATTCAGGATGAAGCGATCAAATGCAGGCATTGCGGGGAGTTTCTCGATGGTTCCAGCCCGCCCTTGAGGATGGCCCAAAAGGGACCGTGGTATTTCAGAACCACTCCGATCGTGATCGCCCTGCTTTCGGTGGGTCCGCTTGCCCTTCCTGCGATCTGGTGGCATCCGAAACTCAATATCTATTGGAAAGCGGTAATCACTCTCGCGACGCTGGTGCTGACCTGGGTGGCCTATCGAACCACGATGGATGCCTTCAAAGTCTTCGATGAACAATTAAAGGAACTCCGGTCCAGCGGAATGTTCTGACTTTTCTAACGCTTCGCCGGTGCCTCGATGATCCCCTCCGCTGTCTCCTGCTTGAGCCGGAGTTGACCGCAGGCGGCGTCGATGTCGTGGCCTTTTTCGAGGCGCAGATTCGCGGTGACACCGGCGTCTTGAAGAATCTTTTGGAACGCCTTGCAGTGATTGTTAGGTGGACGCTTCCATTCCAATCCCTCAACCGTGTTGTAAGGGATGAGGTTCACCTTCGCATTCAGTTTGCGCGCCTTGCGGGCGAGTTCGGCGGCTTGTTCGAGCGAATCATTGACGTCCTGGATGAGGATGTATTCCAGCGTGAGGTGCTGCTTCTTCTTCAAGTTCCAATAATCGAGCGCTTCGAACAGCTCGGCGACTGGCCACTTTTTGTTGATCGGCATGATCTGCTCTCGGACATCGTCGGTCGCGCCGTGCAGGGAGATCGCGAGCCGGATCTGTTGGGGATGCTCGGCGAGTTGCCGGATCTGCGGGACCAGACCGGAGGTGGAAATCGTGAGATGGCGTGCGCCGAGGTGAAGCGTTTTTTCTCCGGTGATGAGCGTGATCGATGCTAGTAAATGATCGAGATTTGCCAGCGGCTCGCCCATGCCCATGAAGACCAGCGAATCGACGCGCTCGCCAGAAAGTTGTTCGGCGGCTAACACCTGCCCGGCGATTTCCGCTGCATCCAAATTTCGAGCAAAACCCGCGAGACCGGAAGCGCAGAATTTGCAGCCATAGGCACAGCCGACTTGCGAGGAAACACAAAGCGTCCGGCGGTCGGATTTTTCACCGTAGAGTGCGGGGTTCGCCGGGATGAGCACGCTTTCCACGTAGCGCCCGTCGTGCAGGCGGAACAGGAACTTGCGCGTGGTGTCGGCGGAGCCCTGGGTCGTGCTGTGTTCGAGTGCGGAGAGGCGGAAAGACGCCGCCAACTTCGCCCGCAGCGCGGCCGGGAGATTGGTCATTGCCTCATACGACGTGACCTTCTTTTTCCAAACCCATTCGAGGATCTGGGCGGCGCGGAACGCGGGTTCGCCCGCATCCTTGAGCCAAGTGGCGAGGGCTTCAGGAGATTGGCCGGTGAGTGCAGGGATCATCGGAAGTTTGGGGGCGGGATTTTCGGAGAAATTTGAATTCAGGAATTCAGCAGTTGGAGATCAAGTCCGTGGGGCTCGAACTGGCGGAAAGCCCTGTCGTTAGTCACGAAGCGGAGGTCTCCAGAAATGGCGAAGGCGGCCAGATAGGCGTCCATCCATAGTTTTGGCGAAGCTGTGTTTCGATTCGCAAGATGGAGCCAGAGTTTGCGGGTGGCGGCCGGTTCGTCCACAAACGCAACGTTTGGCTCGGACTGCCACTCATTCAACAATCGGATAGCACCCTCGTTGGTGATGATTGGGGATTCATAAATGGCTTGAATCGCACGGGTGGTCAGGAGTCTGACGATGGATTGCTCGGTGGCTCGGCAGAAGCAGGCGGGGAACTCCGCCGTGGTTTCGTCAATTGTCGTGACGGCAGCCTTGTGAGACCCATGGCGGTCAAAGGCGACAGCGAGCCAGCAATTCGAATCAATGAGAGATCCCCGCACGTTGCAAATCCTCCTCCAATTGGGAGTCGTCGATCAGACGTTGGAGTTCGTCGAAGGTCGGCGCGAGTTTGTCAGGAACGGCGTTGCATTTAATGTAAGGCAACCCGCTGGGACGGCGTGAAATCACCAATGGTTGTGTCTCGTTTTGGGTTTCTCGTTTGGAAGTAAGGCTGTCGCGAAGGGCGTCCGCGATCACATCCTTGAGCTTTCTTCCCTGAGTGGCAGCGCGGATTTTCATTCCACGCATTAGTTCATCCGGTAGATCCAAGGTCGTTTTCATGGCGGAATATTTCCATAAAGCTGGTTTTATGTCAAATTTGGAATTCCTGCGAGACAGTGAGAACGGCATGAAAATCGCATCGGCATTGGCGGGACGAGCCGACTATTTGGTGGAGAGTTGCTAGTAAAATCGGGTTGGGGTGCTTAGCCCCGAGCCGTTTTGCAAGTTACTCGGCGACCGGTGATCGCCGCTACGTTTCACTCCAGCGCCGACCTCAGATCCGCCGCCGCGCTGTGGGCGCTGGCGGGAGGGGAGGGGACGAAGGCCCAATCGTCTTCTGCGGCGGGTTCAAGAAGAGCTTCCGCGATCTCTGTGTTGAGAGTGAGGGGGGCGGGTTTCTGGTAGCTGGCGGCGGGTGTTGCTCCGGTGGTTTGCAAGCTGCGCGGAGTGCTATCGACAGGTTCGAGGTGGGTGATGGTGGCGGATTCCGGGGCGGCTTTGAGTTCTTCGAATTTTCTAGCAGTGGTGAGAACACGGGTTTCGAAGGAGCCGATGGCGCTGTTGTATTGTTCCACGGCATTGCCTAACGAACGGCCGAGTTTCGAGAAATGCTCGGAGAGTTTTCCTAACCGTTCGTGGAGAGTGCGCCCGAGTTGGGAAATTTCGCGGGCGTTTTCTGCGATGGATTCCTGACGCCAGCCGTAGGAAACGGCGCGGAGCAGGGCGATCAGCGTGGTCGGTGTGGCGAGGATCACACCTTGGTCCACGCCGCGCTCGATCAGGCCGGGATCGCTTTGCAGCGCGGCGGAGAAGAAGGATTCGCTAGGGAGGAAGAGGACGGTGAACTCGGGAGTCTGGGCGAATTGCGCGGTGTAGTTTTTCGAAGAAAGCTGTTGGATGTGGGTGCGGACCTGGCGGGCGTGGCGGTTGAGCGCCTCCTCACGGACGGTGTCGTCATTGGCCTCTAACGCATCAAGGTAGGCATCCATCGGGGTCTTGGAATCCACGACGATGGTTTTTCCTCCAGGCAGGCGGACGATGAGATCGGGGCGGAGTTTTTTACCCTCGTCGGTCGTGGTGTTGTGCTGCGTTTCGAAATCGCAGTGTTCCTGCATCCCGGCGAGTTCGACGACGCGGCGGAGCTGCATCTCGCCCCACTGGCCGCGGCCGGTGGGTTGGCGCAGGGCTTTGACGAGCGAGGCGGTTTCGCGCTGCAGTCCGAGCTGGCCTTCGCCGAGGGCGCGGACTTGTTCGCGCAGTTCGGAGTAGGCCCCTTCGCGGGATTTTTCGATCTCGCCGATGCGGAGTTCGAATTTTCCGAGCGATTCGGCGACCGGGGTGATCAGGGTTTCAATGGCAATTTTACGTTTTTCAATTTCGCCTTTGGCCTCTTCGGTCTGGGTGGCGAGGGAGGATTTCGCGAGTTGGAGAAATTGCTCAGACGACGACTTGAGGGCATCGGCAGAGAGGGCCTTGAAGGTGTCGGAGAGTTTGATTTCGGCGCGTTCGAGGAGTGCTTGTTTCTCGGCGGCGACTTTGAGTTCGGTGTCGAGGCGTGAGCGGATTTCCGTGAGTTGGTTGCGAAAGGTCTGGGCGTCCTGTTCGTTTCTAGTGGCTTCGGCGGCGGAACAGGCGAGGCGGGCTTCGGTTTCCAGCGAACGACGTTCTTCGGATTTCAGGCGCTCTGCGGCCGTGGCGATTTTTCCTGATGCAGCGAGCCGGGTGAAAAGCCAGCCGAAGAAGAATCCGACCAGGGCGGTGATGATTTCGGGCAGGTAGGGCTTGAGTTCTGGAGGAATCATGGATTTGTCCTTGCGGGTGGCAGCTGGCTCGCTTTCGTAGTGGGCGTCGCTGACTGCATTCGTGGTATCGAATGGTCCGGCGATACGCAAACCAAACTCCTCAACTCCCATGGCATTCACACTCCCCGAACTCGGCTACGCCTACGACGCGCTCGAACCCCACATTGATGCGAAAACGATGGAAATCCATCACTCGAAACATCACCAAGCCTACATCACCAACGTCAACAACGCGCTCGCCGGCAAGGCGGACCTTGAGGCGAAGTCCCTCGGTGAACTCGTCGGTGGCCTTGCTTCCGTGCCCGAAGAGATCCGCGGCGCGGTCCGCAACAACGGCGGCGGTCATGCGAATCACAGCTTTTTCTGGGAAGTCATCGCGCCCGGCGGTGCCAAGGCTCCTTCCGCTGATCTCGCCGCCGCCATCGACAAGGCATTCGGCTCGCTCGATGCCTTCAAGGAAGCGTTCGCCAAGGCGGGGACTACCCGTTTCGGCTCCGGCTGGGCGTGGTTGGTGAAAAAAGACGACGGTTCGCTCGCCGTTTGCTCCACCGCGAATCAAGACACCCCGTTGATGGGCGCGGCCATTGCCGGTTGTGATGGCAAGCCGATCCTCGCTCTCGACGTCTGGGAGCACGCCTACTACCACAACTATCAGAACCGCCGCCCGGACTACATCGCTGCGTTCTGGAACGTGGTGAACTGGGACGTCGTCGCTGCAAATTTCGCCGGCTGATTTCCTGAAATTCATTAGAACGCGTCCGTCTCACCGAGGCGGGCGCGTTTTTCGTTTTTCCCATCGGCTGAAATCGGTGTTAATCATGGCGTGTGAGTTCACCCGAATGCCCGAAACTACCGGAAGTTGGCGCAGAGCAAAAGATTACCGAGAAGGAGGTCCGCGAGCAGGAAATCTTCGAACTGGAGAACCCGGATCGCTCTTTGCTATCAGGTCCGAGTTCGCGGCTGCACAATCTATCAACTATTTTCCACGTCGCGCTGGATCTTCTCCGCGGTTTCCGCGCGCTCCATTTCGCGGGGCCGTGCGTGACGATCTTCGGTTCTGCTAGAACCAAGCCGGGCAGCCGTTACTATGAATTGGCGAAAGCCATGGGCGCTGCCTGCGCGAGATTGGGATTCACGGTGGTGACCGGCGGCGGCCCGGGAATCATGCAGGCGGGAAATCAAGGGGCCTTCGAGGCGGGAGGGCGATCCATCGGCGTGAACATCGAGTTGCCCTTCGAGCAGGCTCTCAATCGCTACGTGCAGGGCTCGGTGACGATGCGCTACTTTTTCACTCGCAAGGTGGTGCTCGTGAAATATTCCTACGCCTTCATCGTCCTTCCCGGCGGTGCGGGGACGATGGATGAAATGTTCGAAACGATGACCCTCATTCAAACCGGGAAATTGAAGGTATTTCCGATCATTTTGATGGGGAAGGACTACTGGCAGCCGCTGATGGATTTCGTCTATCGGATGGCGGAGGAGGGGACCATCAGCCCGGATGATCCGGAGCTTATTTTTTTCACTGACGATGTTGACGATGCTGTCGCGCATTTGCAACGGCATGCTGTTAGGCAGTTCGGATTGCGCAGGAAGAAGCAGCCGCAGCCGATCAAGATCCTGGGAGAAAAAGCGCTCTAACCTTGGACTGCGTGCAGCCTGCTGCGGCTGAACGGCCTGTCGAAGGCCTGCACGCGCTCCAGCTTACGGCTTCGGCAAAAAGAACCCGCGTTGTTTGTCCGAAATCGGCAGGCCGAGTTTCTCCATCACCGCGAGCATGTCCTCCCAGACCTGGCGTTTCACGGGATTGCTGCCACCGCTTTGCAGCAGGTAGCTCGGATGATAAGACACCCGCACCGGCGTGCCTTCGAAATCATGCCATGGGCCGCGCATCGATGTCACGGTGCCTGCGAGTCCTAACAAGCCTTCCGCCGCAGTGCCGCCCAGAGCGACGATGCATTCCGGTTTCACGATGCCGATCTCCGCTCTAACGAACGGCAGGCATACCGCCATCTCCTCGGGCGTTGGCTTGCGGTTGTTGGTCGTCTGCTTCGCAGTCGCGGGGCGGAATTTAACGATGTTAGAGAGGTAAACCTCCTCGCGCGAAAGTCCCATCACCTTGAGAATGTCGTTGAGTTTCTGTCCTGCCGGGCCGACGAACGGTTCCCGCTCGCGTTCCTCCTGATAGCCCGGTGCCTCGCCGACTAGGATCACCCGCGCATCCGGATTTCCCGTGGCGAACACCATCGTTTCCCGCAGGGTGCCGAGCGCCTTGGCGGGTCCCCAATTTTCTGCCTGCTGCCTCAGTGAGGCGAGTTGTTCGGCTTTCGATGAACCGGAAATCGACAAGGCTTTCGAGACGGCCACGGGCTTGGGCTCCTCGCGCAAAGTGATCACCGGAGCGGGCCCGCGATCCACCGTTTCATTGGGGGGCGTTGAGAGCACCGGTGCGCCGCCGCCGGATTTCGCTCGGTTGAAAATTTCGCGCAGCGATTCCCGTGCGCCCTCATCCAAATGCACGTGCGAGACCCCGCGGGCCTTTTCGGCTTCGAGAAATTCCAACAACACATCGACGGGACGAATCACCCCGCGATGCTACCGAGCCGACTGCGTCCGCGCAACTGTTGGATTTCCCGGAAATGTCCTAGTCCTTGCCGAGTTGCCGAAATTGCGCCATCTTCTCAGCGTCCAAGTTTTCAAATTGATCACCCGCGCATGTCAAAATTCACGAAATCGCCGGCTTCGCTCTCCGCTCCGAGTTGGTATTCCGCCCCGCGGCTTTGGCGGACCTTGACCAAGGCCACCCTCAGCGCGGGTCGCAAAACCCTGATCACCGCCCTCACGCTTTTCTACTGCCTGCAGGACCGCGACACTCCAGCGTGGGCCAAAGGTGTGATCATCGGAGCCTTGGGATACCTCGTTTTACCTGCCGATTTGATTCCCGACATTCTCCCGGGTATTGGCTACGGGGACGACTGGGGTGCCTTAGTTGCGGCGCTTGGCACGGTCGCCGCTTACATCAAGGACGAGCACAAATCGAAGGCTTTGGCACAGGTCATTCGGCTCTTGGGTTCGTCCGATCCCACTCCGCCGCCGGAATTTATCGAATAAATCCCTAGCCAAACCAGTATCACCCGGCACTCCGTCGATCCAATCCCATGAAACTGAAATTCATCATTCTTGCCGCCTTGTTCTCTTCGCTGGCCGCAGCTCTTGCCGGCGTGGGTATCGAACAGGACGACTTCGCGAAGAGCCTCGGGGGCTGGAAAAAGGCAGGCAAATACGCCGACTACGCCCTTTCTGGGGCCGACTACCGGACCTACAAACCTGAAACCAGCCCGACCCCGGATGGTGGCTTGTTCATTTCGATCCGGATCGACCACCTTCGCGGATGGCTCGCCTCCGACGATCACGCCACTCTCGAAATCACGGTGAATTCCAAGGGGGCCATTGAATCCGCCCAATCGACCATCGCCATCCAAGGCCAGTCCATTGCCAGCGACGTCATCGTGGGCTCCAACGAGGCCGGTAAGGAAATCATCAATCCCAACCGCACCGTCCAGATCGGCACCGATTTAGTCTCTAACCTCACCGCAAAATTGCTGTTGGAGAACATCGTCGAGGCGGGTCGGGTGTCATTCCCATCCGTGATCCGCCACAACTACAACCAGCTGTTCCAGGCCATCCGGGTGCAAGGCATTGAAGTCAAGACGGCGGTCGCCATCGCCGACGCGCCGGTGGTCCTGCCCACGCCTGCGCCACTGCCGACTCCCGTCGCTCCGTTAACTCCAACGACAACTCCAACGACGGCCCCAACTGCGCCAGCGACTCCGGCCACCCAGCCCGCGACCGTGGCACCCGCCACCCCGGCAACACCCGCCGCTCCGGCACCCGTCTCACCGATCACCCCGGCGGCACCCACGCCGACCTTGCCCGTCACTCCGCCGGTTCCCGGTCCTGCTAAACCGGCCTCCGTGCCGCTGGAGATCAAGAGTTACTAACAGCGGTCCGCTTTCATCCCCGCGGGTGGAACTTCTTGTGGACCGACTTCAGCCGCTGCCGATCGACGTGCGTGTAAATCTGCGTCGTTGAAATATCCGCATGGCCTAGCAGTTCCTGAATGACCCGCAGGTCCGCGCCGCCTTCGAGTAGATGAGTTGCAAACGAGTGACGCAGCAAATGCGGGTAGACGTTCTGGTCGATCCCCGCCATTTTCGCCCGTTTTTTCACGATCTGCCGCACCCGGTCCGGCGACAAAGCGCCGCCCCGCACGCTGATGAAAAGGTGCGAGGAGGTTTTCTGGGTCACCAGTTCGGGACGTTCGTTGGAAAGATAGATGGAAATCGCCTCGCGGGCCTTGTTGCCCATCCGGACAATCCGGGTTTTTCCGCCCTTGCCCGTGATCCGGAGAAAGCCTTCCTCAAAATCCATCATCTCAAGACGCAGTTTGCATAGTTCTGAAAGCCGCAGTCCCGAAGAGTAAAACAACTCCAGAATCGCGAGATCTCGCCGACCTAACGGCTGCGCTGGATCAATCGACTCCAACAGCGTGACCAACTCCGACGCATGCAAGGTCTCCGGCAGCGTTTGGTCCGGCCGCGGTGCCAGCAAGGGCTCCGCCGGATCCATTTCCAGTCGCTCCTTGCCCACCAGCCAGCGGAAGAACACCTTGAGATGCACTGTCGTGATCCGCAGCGATGCGGCATTCAGTCCTTCGGCCTTCCGCTGCGTGAGAAATGCTGATAGTTCATCGGTCCCCACGTCACGCAGGGAAATTCCCTTTTTTAAAAGCCACCCGGCCAGCGCATCCAGCGTCTGCCGCACCGATAACTGGTATGCCTCGGATAATCCGCGCTCCGTTGCCAGGAACCGGATGAATCGCTCGGTGTTTGCTTCCATTGCTTGTATTTGTTAGTGATTTGGATCGTTCTGAACCCAACTGGTGGTCGGAGATCGCGATCAATGTTCCGGCCGGCCGGCGAGAAACCCATGTTTGTAAAGCGTCCAGCCGATGCCGATGGCAAAGTAGAAACACGAGAGGATCAGAAGCGCCGGAAGATGCTGGAGGGTCATTAATCCGGTGCCGAAAAGCGCTCCCGTGAAAAAGCTCAGGACCAGCAAAGTGGGGATGAACAACTTCCAACGGGCGATCTGGTGGCCCCGCAGGCTCATGCCGAGATTGGTCCCCAGGTCCGTCAGTAGTCCGGTGACGTGGGTGGTGCGCAGGATCATGCCCCGGTAGTGGGTGGCGAGGGCGTTCTGGAATCCACAGGCAAACCCCGCCAGGCTGATGGACAGCAGTGGCACGGTCTCTAACGAAAAATGTGCGCCGGCGAGACAGAGGCCGATCGCCATGATGGATCTGCCATAAGGGCGCTCGAACTCGATGCTCGGATGGTGGATAAAATAGCCGGAGGTGGCGGCCCCTGTGACGAATCCGACGGCGGCCACCAGGAGGTTGATCGCTGCCCCTGATAGATGATTGCGACCTTGGAAGGCGTCCATCGCGACTTTTGAGACGTCACCCGTCAAGTGGCTGACCGAAGTCCCCAGTCGGATCAGATAACACGCGTTCACCGCGGCTCCGAGGAAGGCCAGACAACATCCGCCTGCGATGACCCATCTTGGATGCGGTTGAATGGTCATCGCGGTGGGCTCGATCACGTTAGGAAGCCCTCGACCGCGTCGGTGCCGGGCGTCCAATCGCTGCTCGACTTGATCTTTCTATCGGATCGCGCGAGCACGGCCACCTTGCACATTTGCTCAGGGAAGCGGGCGATGAACGCAGCGTCATCGGCCAAAATGATGTGGTGGCTGTAATTCTTCATTTTGGGGGTGGTGAATGTGCTCTGAGGTTGGAATGGTGACAACTCATTTTGAATCGAAACAAATGGTTGTTCGGCATCGCTGCTTCGACGAAGTTAAACTCACACGGTCATGAAAACAATCCTCTTGAGCATTACCGCGGGAATCCTGAGTTCCCTGACCCTTTCCCAGGCCGCCACCCTCGAAGTCGATCCCGGCCGGAGTCGGATTCAAGTCGATGCCAAGGCGACGGCCCACTCCTTCACCGGAGATCTGAAGAAATACACGGTCAAAGCCGAGGGGGATGCCACTACCGCGAAGCCCACCAAGCTGATTTTGTCATGGGATTTCAACGACCTGAAGACCGGCGACGAGAAGCGCGATGTGGAGATGATCAAATGGCTCGGTGGCGGGAAGCCCAAGGGATCGTTTACCTTCGAGAAGTCATGGGACGAGAAACCGCAGGGCGGAAGTGCCCAAGGCTCGCTCACCATCAACGGCGTCTCGAAAACCTACGGCTTCAACTACACCGTCAAACAGGAAGGCGGTTGGGTCACCATCGATGGCAGCGTGCCGATGGACTATCAGAATTTTAAATTGCCGCTCATCCGCTCGATGGCGGTGATGACCGTGGACCCGAAGCTCAGCATCCGCTTCCATCTCGTTGGCAAGCTGAAGTAGCGGCGGACCTGATCAGAATCCCATGCGCCCGGAGACACGACACTCGTATTGTGTAAAATTCAATTTGGCGGACACGCGAAGGAGGGTGGACATTTCTGTCCGCCTGGCCATTGCGATGCGCAAGAATTCGCGCGAAGCACACTTCTTGCGCCAGCCATTGGAGACACGACACTAGGTCATGCAGGGACCGCAGCTTCCGAAAGGTCCGCAGGGTAATCGCCCGCTTCGATTAATTTGCGGATCGATGCCACCACGTGATATTTGTCATCCGGATAGGTCACGCCGAACCAATGGCTCGTCGTTTCCAGAACCGAACAGTCCGCCTTGCCGCTGCGGATCAGCGCGTCCACCACCGTTGGAATGTAGTTTTCAGATTTTTCGACCTGCCCGAACTCCTTGATGAAGTCGGAAAATTCCTTTTCCAGATGATCCATGAAACAATGAGTGAACACCCAGAAGTTCATGGAAACCGGCGCTTCCTCGGACACTTCCCGACGGGTGCCGTCGAGCGCGTTGCCTCGAACCAAGCCGTCGGCTTCGCGCTCGATTTTCACATACTCTTCCACGCCGCTAAGTAGGCCGGAGTCGTTGCAGGTGCAGATGCCGCGGTTCACATCGCCATGATCGGATAGAGTATTCACTAACGGATAGCCGATCATCGCATAGTGAGCCTTGTCGGTCTCCGGCCTGGGCTTGGTGAAGAATTCCGCCGCGCGTTGGTAGGCATCGCTGCCATAGAAATCATCGGCATTGATCACCGCGAAGGACTCCTTCACGAGGTGGCGCGCGGCGCGGACCGCATGGGCGGTGCCCCAGGGCTTCACCCGGCCTTCGGGAACCTTGAAGCCGTCCGGAAGGTCGTCGAGCGCTTGAAACGCATAATCCACCTGAATCAATCCGGCGAAGCGCGAACCGACACCCTCACGAAACGCCTCGGCGAAATCCTCGCGGATGATGAAGACCACGCGTCCGAAGCCGGCACGGATCGCATCATAGACCGAGTAGTCGAGAACGGTCTCGCCGTTCGGCCCCATCGGGTCCATTTGCTTGAGACCGCCGTAGCGGCTGCCCATTCCGGCTGCGAGAACAAGGAGGGTTGGTTTCATGGGAGTCTGGATGCCGGAGACAAACGAGCGACGGTCCGGCGGCGTCATGCAATGACAGTTCATGCCGGTTTGGCAACTCCTCAAATACGGTTGGCTACCCCCCGGTGACCGTGATGTCCGATGCGTGACTGCCTTGTCTCGCGTTTGGAAATCGCCACGATCCCTGTGACCTCCACACCTTCCTCGCGGGGAAATATTTCCTGAAAAACCGCTGAGCGAATCCCGTGGTGGAAATTCACTGCCGGGGGGGGGACACCTCCAGCGGGATCATCACTGAGCCCCGAGTCTGGCGGCCGTGGCGGCCTCCGCCGTGTTGAGGAACCTGAGTCCCACGGGTGAGGTGCGGACGAGGGAATTGTGGCGTTTCGCCCCGTCATCGCCTGATCGGTTTGAGATGAGCTTGAGGGCTGCTGCCTGCAGGCGGTCGGCGGCGGTGGCGGAATCGAGCTCGATGTCCCAGAGCAAGGCGGCTGCACTCTCACCATCCGGGAAAAGCAGGTAGCGGTCACTATTCCAACTGTTGGAAATTTCTCTCGCGGCATCAGCGTCGCTCACCGGCTTCAGCCAGAGAAGCAGGCCGAGCTCGCCTGCGGATTCCGTTAGGAATGGTTCGATGGAGATGGCGGGAAATTCCGTTGCTGCGGCGGGTTCACCGGGGCGCAGGATCGCGCGTGTCGTTCGCGGTGGGTTGCGAAAGGCGGCGTGCAATACCTCGTTCCCGTGCACGGCGAGCGAGTCCGCATAACCCTTGCCTTCGGTGGTGAGGAAACCGGTTAGGCCTTGGATGAAGGGCGAGAGGCTGGCGAGGAGAAGTCTGGACTCCTTGTTTTCATTCATCGTCATGAAGCCAGCGGTCCGTGCCTTTTCTATCAGAAAGCGGGCTTCGGCACCGGCAGCGGTCCCGTGATGCAGGGCTTCGCGTGCACGGTCCGCATCGTCGCCGGGGTATTCCAGGGCGGGCGGGAAATGCTGGTGAAAAAGGATTCTCGCTAACAGTCCAGTCAGCGCCGCCTGGTCGGGGATGTACTTCAGGTTGGTTTTTTCCAGCATCCATCCCTCGCCCGTGGCGTCGTCGAACCACGCAGCCGCCCCGGAGGATCGGGCGACGGTGAGCTGGGTGAGAAGATCCTCATCGGGCTTCAGCCAGCCGATCAACGAGAACGCTTGTTGGCGGTCATCAGCCCCGGCAGGACCGAGGCGGCTTTCGATGGCGGCGGAAATCCTGCTCCGGAGATCCTCCGGCGTGATGCGGTGAATCAGCGGGCTGGCGAGGAAACGCAGGCCGAACTCTCTCTCGGTGAGGTCGATGAACTCGCGTGGAACCGAGAGGTCTCCGCCTCCCTGCGCGAGCGATCGCAGGGATTCGTTCTCGCGCTTGAGCATCTCGATCTCCTCGCCGGCGAAACGCAATTGCCTTTCAAGATCCGTCCGGTCGCCCGGCCCGCGGGTTGCTTCCCGATGGAGTCCCTGCAGGATTCCTGCAGCCCCGGCGGCCACACCAAGAAGACAGACCAGAATGAGTTGGGGCGACGGCATCCTCATTTCCTCATGAAATTTTCCTCGGGCGGCGCATCGGTCGCCAGCGTGTGATCCACCGTGAGCACGGGTTGAAGCTCACCATCCTCCAGAGGGAAGCGCATGGTGCCCGAGACCTTCACCCAACTGTTTTCCGGAAACTCCGGCGCAGTTCCGGGAAACTCAAGGATGATCGGGATCGCGCGGCTGTCTGCCGCGCAGCAGGTGAGGAAAAGTCGATAGAGACGTTTCCGCGTGCCGTTGGGATTGCGGACCTTCTCATCGGTCCAGCGGCCCACCGTCTGCACCTTGAGTCCCTCGATGATCGATTGCAACTGGCGGTCGCCGTTGGCGAAGTAGAGTTCCATTAGATTGAAATCAAGAAACCCGTCCGGCGTCCTGCGGTGGTTGTTCTCGATTTCCTGCAGGGTCGGCGCAGCCCCGGAGGATCCGGGAAATGGCGAGACGATGTTTCTTGGCGTGTCGTAGAGGCCCTTTCGTGACAATGCCGCGATTGAGTATTCATCTTTGGTCCACGCCACGGAAAGACCCACCGGGACGACGATCAGCAAGAAGGCAGTTAGGGGATGCATGTCCCCGCTTTCATGATCCTGCGCTTCCTCCCCGGCTCCGTGATCATGGCCGCAGTCGGTCTGCCGGCCCAAGGTTAGAAAGTTGAAAAGGCCGAGCACCGCCAGGCCAAGCCCACCGGCCAGAGCGAGCGGGCGGAAGTCCGTAACCAGATAGTGGTTCACCCGGCCGCTGGCGTAAAAGTACAACAATACCCCGCTCCAGACGAGGAGCGCCAGGGAATACGTGATGCGGCGGGTCTGCGGTTTCATTTCGCCGGAACAATGAAGTGCTGGAAGAGGATTGAAATCCCGCCGATGGCGAGGAACAGCCCGATGGCCAGTTGAATGATGAAGCGCTTGGTCAACACAGTCTGATAGAGAAACAACAGCTTCACATCCATCATCGGCCCGAAGGTGAGGAAGGCGAGCTTCGCGCCCCAGGAGAACTTGTCCAAGGTGGCTGCGATGAATGCGTCCGAGGTGCTGCACAGACTTAGAACGAAAGCCAGTGCCATCAGCGCTGCCGGTGCGGCCGCCGGGTTTTTGGCGAGGCCGTCCAGCCACTCGGCACCGGGTGCGATGCCGGTGTTGAACAGTGCGGTGATCGAGACCCCGACGGTGAAATAGATGCCCACGTCCACCAGGTCCTTCATCGCGCAGCGCATCGCCGCTAACAACTTCTGCCCGTGGTCCGACTGATGGGCAGGGTGGGGGTGATCATGCCCGCAGTCCGCGTGGTCTTGGGTTTTTTCCGCCTGATCTTTCCCGATGCTGTCCACCAGCTTCGCCCTGAGCACCGCCGCGAGCGGCAGTTTCAACACGATGAAGCCCACGGCCACCGCGATCAAAAATCCTAACAACATGCGCGAACTGGTCATCATCGCCGGTCCCTGTCCTTGGAACGCCTTCCAGGTGCTCAGCGCGGTGATCGGGTTCACAATCGGAGCGGCCAGCATGTAGGTTAGCGCGCAGGAAACCGGCAGGCCCTTTTTGACCAAGCGCCGGATCACGGGAACCACTGCGCATTCGCAGACCGGGAACACCGCTCCTAACAATCCAGCAGCCATCACCGCACAATAACGGTTTTTCGGCAGGAAACGGTCCATCGTCCCCGCAGGTAGATAGACATCGATGAAGC
>JBBQDJ010000002.1:0-29822 GCA_038319595.1 Verrucomicrobiales bacterium | reverse complement strand
TCAAATCACCAAGGTCGCGCCGATCATCGAGAATCTGCTAGGAAAGAAGAACGACGCCGAAGTCCGGAAAACCGAAGGCCCGTCCGCCACCGAAGACCCGCGCGATTTCGTCACCCTGAAGCCACAATACGTCCCGGACTGGACCACCCCGCGCATGCGTCTCACGCCGGACCACTTCGCCTACGTGAAAATCGCCGAGGGCTGCAACCACACCTGCACCTTCTGCATCATCCCGAAAATCCGCGGCATGCATCGCTCGCGCACTCAGGACTCGGTGGTTAGAGAAGTCGAGGCCTTGGTCAAAGCCGGCGTCAAAGAGATCAACCTGATCTCACAGGACACCACCTACTTCGGCATGGACAAGTGGGAAGGCCAACGCCCGAACCCGAACTCACCCGTCGATTCCTCACGCGGCGAATCCCTCACCACCCTACTCCGCGAGATCAACAAGATCGAAGGCGATTTCTGGGTGCGCCTACTCTACACCCACCCCGCGCATTGGTCGGACGAACTCATCAAGACCATCGCCGAGTGCGACAAGGTCGTGAAATACGTGGACATCCCGCTCCAGCACATTTCCGACCGGATGCTAACCGCGATGAAGCGCAAGACCAACGGCGACTACATCCGCGACCTGCTCCGCCGGATGCGCGCCGGGATTCCCAACCTAGGCATCCGCACCACTTTCATCGTTGGCTTCCCCGGCGAGACCGAGGAAGATTTCCAGGAGCTGCTAGAATTCATCGAGGAGTTCCGCTTCGAGCGCGCCGGTGTTTTCCAATACTCCAAGGAAGAAGGCACCCCTGCCGAAAAAATGGTCGGCCAGCTCCACCACGCCACCCGCAAAAGCCGCTGGTCGCGCTCCATGGCAGCGCTCCAGAAGATTGCCGGCGAGACCAATCAGGCGCAAGTCGGCAAGGCCATTCGTGTGTTAGTCGAGCAACCCGGCATCGCCCGCACGCCGTGGGACGCCCCGGAAATCGACGGCTCCGTGATGGTGGACGAAGCCATCCCCGTCGGCGACTTCGCCGAAATCACCATCGGCGACTGGCGTGGCTACGACCTTGTGGCCGCGCGGTGAAACGTGCTTTGCTGCATCTCGCAGCAAAGCATCAATCACCCGCTCTCACTCGCCCGGCGGGTCCACCACGCGAGTGGTCGCGCCGTTAGACTCGCGGAGGATCAGGATGGCGAACTTTTCGATCTGCTGAAGTTCGGCCGGCTTGAGCATCTGATAGTCGAGCCCGTTGGCGGGCGCAGCCGAACGTTCTTGAGGCATCGGCATCGGCTGGCCGGGAGCACCACCGTTGAGGCTCGCGTAGTCGAAGCGGCCGCGCAGGTCCGTGTAGCCGTCCTTAAAGAAGCGGACCGTGCCGTTGTCGAGCTTCGCGTAAATCTTGACGTAGGCCTTCGCGACCGCGTGGTTGTCGGCGCTGTCGCGCACCTCGAGCCGGCCGTAGTTTTCAGTGACGTTGAGCTTGAGCGTGTTCGCGTGATAAGCTTGCGCTTTGCGCTGGCCGGCGGCGACGATCTCGACCAACACATTGGCCTTGGCGAACTCCGCAGGCAGCGGCACTGCGACCGAGTCCTTGTCCTTCGTCAATACCTGGGTGGCAGTCTTGTTAGGCTTGATGATGCTGAATCGACCGGCGTCCTGACTGACGAACGGGCTGCTGCTGAACGAGAACTCGGGATCCATCAGATAGTAGTTGATGGCGACCTCGCCGAGATTCCGGTAGTTGAGTTCGATCGTCCGGTTCTCAACCTTGAAATCGTAACTCGGTTCGGTGGAGGCCAGTTCGCTTTGCTGTTTCTCGCGGTCCGGCTTGTCGCCCTTTTCGATCTTCGATGGCTTGCCCTCGATCTCGTCGAGTTGGCTGGTCACGTCGGCGAAAAGAAGCTTCCAGCGGGCGACTGGGTAATCGCTGTATTGGGACGCAATTCCACGAACCTCGGCCAGCGCACTTTCGTAAAAACCGGCATAGCAACGGAAGTAATCGTGCTGCAAGCGGGTCGGCAAGGTGCCAGCATCAACGCTATGGAAACGGGTGAGCGCTTCATCCACGCGGTCCTGCAAGAATAGATAGTAAGTCACGCTCATGTTGTCCGCGCCATCGAGCACCGGCTTGTGGGCGAGGATGTGCAACAGGCCCTGGTATTCTTCGAGCACCGCAGGGTTGGCGATGCGTTGTTCGCTGCCGACCCGGTGGGCACGCTGGTTGACGAGCGGGCTGTATTCCAAGTGTTCGTAAGCGCGGCGTTCGATTGGATCGATCGTCACAAGTTTCGAGGAAAAATACGGCCCGCACTGCGCCACGAAATCATTCCGATGCAGGATCCATTCGCGCAAAGCGTCCCGATCATTGTGCAGTAAGGCATAACTGAAGATCTTATCATTCCAAATGTGATGGGCGCCCATGAATATTGTTAGTTGCTGGAAGAACTTCTCATCATGGCAGCGCCATGCGACCCGCGGGAAATTGATCGCCGCGAGGTTGTTCTGTTGGAGAAACGTGAAGACCTCTTCAGCAGTGCCATACTGTGAGATGTAGTCCCACGACGCCTTGTCGAACTGCGTGAGCCTGTCCACCACGAAGAATTCAAAGGGTTTCGCTGCGCCCGCGACCGTCCCGCCGACAGCGACATTGACCGGGAAATGCGGAAACTTCTTCGCTCCTGCGGTGGCGGGGAAATAGAAGTAATACTCGAAGGTCTTGGTGGTGTAGGGCTCGATCCTAACTGACTTCGAGTGGGTCGCTTTGCTGCCGATGACCGGCAGCGCGCCTTGTGGGATCTGCAACAAGACCTCCGCCTTGACCGGAGCGCTGGCCGGATTGGTGACCACCACATTCGCTCCATAGACGGCACCGGTTAGGAACTCCTCGGTGACGTATTTTTCGAACTTCTCATTGCCTTCCATCCGGTAGCGATCGCTGAAGCGAAAGAAACTTTGCGAGACCAGAAGCAGTCCCTGCTGCGCGTTAGGGGCCAGGGGCGTGGCGGGTTTGATTTCCTTATGGAAGACGATGACCGGTCCACCGGCAGTGAGATTGAACTTACCTTCGGCCGCCTTGCCATCGTGCTTCGGAGCCTCGAAGGGCAGATCCAGCACCGCGAGCGCGAGCATCATCTCGGCGAAATTGTGGCTGGCTTCCGCGATGTTTGGCGAAACAAAGGCACCTTGCGCTCCGTCTGCGATCCATGCGGCGTAGTCACGCCAGAACGCGCTCACCGGAATGAGATTGGCGTCTTGTTGGACGATCCGAAGATGATAGTAGTTGTTTTCCGCCCATTCCTTGGTCGGGCCGAGCAGGCGATAGTAAGCGCGGCTCTGGGCACGCACCGCCGCTGCGGCATCCATGCCGAAGAAGGCATCCTTACCATCGGAAATGTCGCCACTGGCAAACCTGAGATTGTTCTGACGAAGCTTCGCGCCCTTCACCGCGTCGCGGCGGGCCGCCTGATCTTTGTCTCCCAACTCATTCCGCTCAAGCTCTTCCATCGGTTTGTCGGCAAGCATCTCTGCCTCATCCGTATTCAATGACGAACCTTCCTTCATTTTCTTACTGATTGCGCGAGCACTACTTGCCGTTGCCATCGGGGCCGCTGGAGCGGCTGCTGCGTCGGCTGCTGCGAAACGATCCATTTTCTCAAGCGACTTCATCGCTTCGTTATTCGCCTCGCGCTGTGCTCCCTTCAAGTTTCCCATCCAGGCCGGGGCCGCTTCCGCCGTTTCCAGCGCGCGGCCGCGTAGGGCGGTTTCGAACAAACGATCTAGCAGATCCTGATTCGACGGCACCATTTCCCACATCTCGCGCAGGCTGCGGGCGGCGTTGGCCGCCTCGCCCTTGATGCGCTGACCGAGGAGTGCCCGCTCGACGACGTTCAACCTCGCGTAGGCCGATGCTTGCAGGTAGGACGTGAGGTCGTTCTCCAACAGAAAATCGTCCATGAAAGTTTTGTCTTTCTTGTTAGCGAGCGACGGCTTGATCACCTTGGCGAAAAATGCGGCGTCCTTGCGGGCGAGGAAAAAATTCAACTCATGGCAGGCGAACTCGGAATACTTGGCGAGCTTCTCGTCGTCCTTGAGATCCGGCCATTGCAGGACCCAAGCGAATTTCGCGAGATTCGCATCACCACTGAGCGTGGTAAACAGCGCGTGCACGCTGCCAAGGGTGTCGTAGCTCTCCATCTCACTGGTGAGAATATCCTCAAGGGTGAGCGTTTTTCCTTGTCCGAGAACCGTGATCTCCTTGCGCTGCGTGAACGGCTTCGCCGGATCAAGATTGCGGGCCAACCGCAGGTCGGTGAACTTGGTCGGTACTTCGGGAAGTGCGAACGTCTGCCACGCGGCGTTTGAAAGATCTTCGGCATAAACCTGCACGTGCTGGCGGTCACCGAGCGTCTTGCGATCAATGCGCACCACGCCGTCCTTGTCGGGCAGAAGGTTGTAGATGGCGGGCGCAGAGTCTGCTAGAAAATCGAGATTCGCCTCGGCAGCAGCACCGCCAGCACGACGACTGTCCTTGTCCATGGCGGCCTCCGCCTTGGCAGAACCAAGGCCCCCACTCCGACCGCCGCCGGTAGCACCCGCCTGTTGCATCCCCGCGAGCGCGAGTTCGTCGAGACCCGTATCGCGTATTTCCCAAGGATTGAGCAAGAGGCCCGGCCGGGTGAGCATGTTGCCCGGATAGATTTTCCCGAACTTGCGCTCGAGGATGTAGCGGTATTCGTCACCGATTGCGCGGCCGGCGGAGAACAGATTCGGATTCTTCGCGGGGGAACCCGAAGCCGCGCCGAATCGCGTGAAGCCGCCGAGCCCGGCGAAAATCCCCTTGCCTGGATCGAATCGCGACGCGGCGATGTGGACGCGCGTGAACTCGTTCGCATGGGCGAGCTTGACCTCGATGACATCCTTATCCGCAGTCACGCCGGTGATCTGCAACACCGAGGTGCCTTTGATCTCTAGGTTGCGGCGTTTACCTAACAGCCAGCCGCCGACTTGTTCTCCTTCACCGATCTGGATTGAAATCACGCGTTCGTCTCCCCGCATTTTCAACGAGTAGTCGCCAGGAGCGAGGCCGGTGATTTCCACGAAGCCATCCTTGATCGCGAGCTTCGCCGCGTGATCCGCGGTGAAGGTCCCGGCTTTCAACTCGAGCAGGGAAAGCTCCGCCTGCGCGCCAACATCTGAGCTGCCTAACCACGGCAAGCGCACCACGCTGCCTGTGGCTGCATGCACTTCGGAAGTCCAGGTGCGCTCGGCGTCGTCGAGGTCCCATTGTGAGGTGCGACCGTTAGGAATCTGTGAGGAAACCACGGCGATGCCGGGAAGCTTGCCGAGCGCGATGCGGCCCTTCTCGTCGGTTTTCAATGGGATCGTTTGCGGATTCGAGAAACCGCGATAGAGGAAACTAAATACGACCTGTTGGTCGGCCACTGGCTCGCCGTTTTTACCTAACACCTCGAAGACACGCTCGCCGCCGAAGTTGGACAAGTGCCCGTCATTCGTTGCATCGGTCTTGTCGATGCCGTTTAGGTTCCACGTCTGTGACGCGCTGACATCGCGTTTTTCGCCGCCGGCGCTGAGCACCTCGACCTTGCCTGATAGAGTGACGGTGAGGTTTGCTAGGCGCTCGGGCACGCTGATCGTATGGAGGAGTTCGGCGCCGGCACCGAGCTTAAGGTTCTTGACCTCGCGGGTGGTGGCGATGCCGTCGAGCGTAGTCGATGTGATGGTGAGTTTTGGTTCACTAATGAGCGCCGGATCAAGCTGGGATTCACCAAGCATGAGTGAGGTGCGCACGGCGAGCGTCGCCTCATGGCGGGCAAGCAACTGCTCGCGCTCAATATGGAAACGCGCGTCGAGCTGATAGTTTTCCGCATGGTGTTCGAATTGGGTGAGTGTGGCGAAGGTGCCTGCCGGATCGCTGACCACGAGCGGACGCATTCCGGGGCGGTTAGAAAAGGGCACCACGATGCGGCCAAGCTTCTCATCGCGGGTGAGCTTGCGTCCGTCGAGCCAAGCCACCGCGTCTTTGACCGGTTGGGATTTCTCATCCACCACTAACAACAAGTCGCCTGCGGGTCCGGTTTGTTGGATCACCTGCCATTGGCCGATCCGGACTAAGGCGCGGCTGCTTCGGCCGGTGCCAATGAACTCGACGATCCACGCACCGCGTTTGCCCTTGAGCTCCGGGAACTTGAAGGTCTGCCGCGTGCGCTTGAACGGACCGGTGTCGAAGCTGTGGGTCTGCTCGGTGTTTGCGACAAGCCCGTCGAGATTGAGATCGGTGTTGAGCTGTCGCTTCTGAGTGAGGAAAAAATTGAGCGTGTTCAGTTCATAGATCCGCACCATGAGCTTGGGTGTGTTCTTGACCACGACCTCGAACTCGGCCGCATCGCCGGGTTGGAAAAACTGCGGGTTGGTCGAGGGAAACTCGATGTCCACACGGTCCTTGAGCTGCTGGAACGCGACCGGATTGAGCAGCGAGGCCCAACGCTCGGGATTGCCGTGACCGCCGACAATCAGGGCTTCTGCGAGCACCGGCTTTAGCCATGACTCGCGCACGTAGTCGATGTAGGGAGCCATCATGTTCTCGCCGAGTCTTATGGTATCGGCTTTGGCCGCTTGGTCGAACAGGGCGAGAAAGTATTCGCGGATCAGCGCTTCGTCGTTGCTGATCGGTCGATTGATCACCAGTCCTGCGCTGAGATCGGCATTCAGATCGACCTGCGGATTTCCAGCTTCGGAGCTTTTTTCTAACCATTTAGGGTTCACAGAGCCAAGCGGCCGCGGCATTTTCAAATACTCAAGGAAACGCGCCTTGTCATAGACGCCCTTCATGCGGTCATGGTCGAGCCGCTGATAGAGGATACTCGCCTTGATGGTGTTGAAGGCCGGCGGCAAGGATTTCGCGTAGTTCCAAACGCGGTCGAGCCAGGCTTCGCGTTCGTCGGCGTCGAAGGCGATGTCCACGTCCGGCGAGGGTGCGAGTTTGCGCAGTCGGGTTTGGACAAAGGCGTCGTTGGTGGCGAGTGCCGGGATGGCCTTGACGAGGATGTCGAGTTGTTCGGGAAGCAGCGCGCGGTGGATGTTGAATTCACCGAAACCGCTGGATTCCTTGGTTTTTAGATCGGCGATGACGAGTTCAGGAAGATTCGCCACGTCGGGGCGCTGGAGCTGGGAAAGCAGCGAGCGGCGTTGTTGAAGCGAGAGCGCGGTCTTGTTGCGCACGAGTGTTTCTAGGGCATCCTGCGAGAGTCCGCCGATCGACTGGTCGTTGGATAGCACCCATCGTTGGAACACGTCACGGCTCACCAACTTCGGGTCGAGTGTGGTGGGCAGTTGCGGCTTCTGGTCGCGGACCTCCTGCTGGTCGTTGTGGGTGACTCCGAGTCGCCCCTTTAGGTAATCCAAGGTCTGTTGCGGGGTGGCGTCGTAGGCGAGCAAGGCCTGGCGGTTTTCGATGATCCGCCGCCTAGCATTCTCGTGGGGAAAGCGTTTCCCCCACTGTTCCATGAATTCGTTAAACTTCGCTTCGTTGCGCGCGCTCTGGTAGTGCAGGCAGTGGAAAAAATAGTAGTCCTCGCTCCCGGGAACGAGCTCGCCGAGGGCTTTTTCGCGATCCGAGGCGAGGGCGAAGCGTTCGATGAAACCGATCTCGTTTTCCGCACGCAGGGTGGGTAGGAATACGATCGACGCGGCGATAAGGGGGAAGGTTAAGAATCGGATTTTCATGAAATTGGGAAGGGATCGAAATTTTGGACAGGATGCGATCCTGGAAAGGGTGGAATGCTGCCGCCAACCACACCGACACGCGAGATTCAATTTCCTTGGAAAAATTCCTGAAAAAATTCTCGCCGGAGAGTTGTCACGCCACTCTCGCCTTGAAATCCACTGGTAGCTCGTTTCCGAAATGCCTTCCTGCTCGGCGTGGCCACGTTTCATGCCGGTGGCGAAGTCAATCGGGCCAGCAATCCGATTCGCCGGAACTTGAAAGTGAATCAAACCCTGAAACTTCAGTTCAAAAACCCGGTAAAGATACCAACCCCTCGCTCCCGATCTCCAAGCGTCACTTTAGCCCTTCATGCTCGCCAACCCCGAAATGCAATTTCCTAGCAATATCCGCTTCTCACCTGCGAAGGTATTAATTCGATTGATATTTTGTATCGGCACCATTGCTGCGGCAGACGAACGGAAATTGCCGAACATCGTTATCATCTATGCCGACGATCTGGGGGGTGGCGATCTTTCCTGCGACAACCCCAAGGCCGCCTACCAAACGCCGCGGCTTGACCGGATGGCCGCCGAGGGCATCCGGTTTACCGACGCCCACAGCCCTTCGACGATCTGCTCCCCCTCACGCTATGCGCTGTTCTCGGGGCAGCAGATTTACCGATCGACCGGCGGCGGGGGCGGGGCATTCGAAGGCCCCGGTGGTCCCAGCTACCTGAAGCCCGGAACCCTCACCTTGGGAGACATGCTGAAGGAAAAGGGATACCATACTGGCGTCTTTGGGAAGTGGCACGTCGGTCTCACCTGGCTTGACAAGGACGGTAAGAAACTTGGCGGCGGCTTCGAGAACTCGCTGCTCATCGACTACGAAAAAAGCACGCCGTTAGTCGATGGTCCTAACAAGCGTGGATTCGATGAATCGTTTATCACCCCGAACTGCCCCACGACGGACCCACTCTATGTCTATATCGAGAACGGGAGGGTGCCTGTCCCTGCCAGCCAAAGACACAATCCGGAGAACCTTCCCAATCCCGGCGGCAAGTGGCGCTGGGACAATGATGCGGGGTGGATGGCACCGGGATACGAGTTCATGAAAGCGGACCTGCTTTTCTATGATAAGACGCGGAAGTTCATCACGGAGCATCGGAAGAATAGCCCCGAGAAACCCTTCTTCGCGGTTCTTTGCACCCAGATCTGCCATGCGCCCGTCCTGCCAGCGCCGGAGTTCAATGGGGTGACGAAAGCAGGTCCACGGGGCGATTTCGTCCGCGAGCTCGACACGTTGACCGGACGGCTGCTTGATCTCCTCGCCGAGTTGGGAATCGACGACAACACGCTGGTCCTCTTCAGCGCCGACAACGGCCCGGAAGTAAACCATGTGGTCTGGATGCGGCAAGACCACGATCACGATCCCGCAGGCGGTAAGCGGGGCATGAAGCGCGACGGCTGGGAAGGCGGCCACCGGGTTCCTTTCATTGCGAGGTGGCCGGGAGGGATTCCCAAAGGTCAGGTGTCCGATCAGATGACGAATACGACCGATCTTTTTGCGACCCTGGCTTCGATCGTCGGCTACCCACTTCCCGACGAAGCTGCGAGAGACAGCTTCGACATGCTACCCGCGCTGTTAGGCACTCAGGATCCGAAGCAGTCCATCCGGCCGCACCTTCTCACCCAGAGTTTTCAGGGGAAATTTGAGCTCCGCCAGGGCATCTGGAAATACCTCGAACACACGGGATCAGGCGGGAATGACTACTCCAAGGGAATCTTGAAGCCATACGCCCTCCCCGAGACGGAGCCGGAGGCAACGGGGCAGCTCTACAATCTGGCAACCGACCCGGGCGAAACGACGAATTTGTTCTTTAAGGAATCGGACAAACGTCGGGAAATGGAAGCGCTCCTGAAAAAGCTCAAGGAGGACGGCCGCAGCGCTCCGAAAGGCAGGATACCGGTCGGCATCGAGAACATTCCGCGTTAAACTCTTTTTATCTTGAGCTCCCGATTGCCTCATGTGTCCCCCAAGTATCGAAAAATTGTTCTTCGATTCACAATGATCCTCAACATGAACTACTCAATATTTCTCACTGCGTTCGCCATGATGCTCAATTCGTCGAGTATGATCCAAGCGGCTGAACCTCTAAGCATTTCAGGCATCTATCCACAACTCGCCACCTTCAATGAAGAAGGTGAATGCGGCACCGGCGCCGTGGTTCCTTGGGCAAATCGATTGTGGGTCATCAGCTACGCCCCCCACAAACCCACCGGCTCAACCGACAAGCTCTACGAAATCACGCCATCTCTCGAACAGATCATTCGCCCTGAAAGCATCGGCGGCACACCGGCGAACCGCATGATTCACCAAGAGTCGAAGCAGCTATTCATCGGCCCTTATGTCATTGGTGAAGATGGCACGGTACGTGTCATTCCCTACGAGAAAATGTTTGGCCGTCCCACCGGCCTCGCTCGCCATCTCACCGACCCTGCTAACAAAATTGTTTTCGCCACCATGGAAGAAGGCATCTACGAAGTGGATGTCCACACGCTCGCAGTAAAGGAGCTATGGGCCGATGAACAGAGCAAACAGGGACGCAAGGCAGACCTGCCCGGCTATCACGGAAAAGGATTCTATGCAGCACAAGGCCGCTACGTTTATGCGAACAACGGCGACCATGACCGTGCCGCGCTCAAAGACCCGAACGTCCCAAGCGGCGTGCTCGCCGAGTGGGACGGCAAAGCCGACCAATGGAGTATCGTCCGCCGGAATCAATTCACCGATGTCACCGGCCCGGGCGGCATTGCGGGAAATCCGCCCGGCGATGACCGTCTCTGGAGCATCGGCTGGGACGATCGTTCGCTCATCCTCATGCTGCTCGATGGTGGCAAGTGGCTCTCATACCGCTTGCCCAAAGCATCGAATTGCTACGATGGCGCGCACGGCTGGAATACCGAATGGCCACGCATCCGTGACATCGGCGAAGACACATTGCTGATGACGATGCATGGCCAGTTTTGGAAATTTCCGAAAACCTTTTCTGCTAGGAATTCCGCCGGGATCGTGCCGCGCTCGTCCTATCTGAAAGTCGTCGGCGACTTCTGCCGCTGGAACGACCGCATCGTCTTGGGCACCGACGACACCGCGAAAAGCGAGTTTCTCAACAAGGATCAACTCAAAGGCGATCTTGCTGGCCCGGGCAAATCACAATCTAACCTCTGGTTCATCGAGCCATCGCGCCTTGATCAATTTGGCCCGGCGCTGGGGCGCGGTGCCGTCTGGTTGAACGACGATGTGAAGGCGGGTGCCACAAGCGAGCCGTTTCTGTTCTCAGGGTTCGCTAACCGATCATTGCATCTCAGCCACGGCAGCGCAGAGAAAATTACTTTCAAACTCGAGGTCGATGCGAAGGGTGACGGGCAATGGACGACGCTTCGCGACGTCAGCGTGGATCCGAAAAGCGGCGCGTGGCTGGAATTTACGCCGCAGGAAAGCGGTGCTTGGATTCGCCTCACGCCGGATCATGATGCGGCCAAAACCACCGCCTTCTTCCACTATCGCGCCAAGGATGAGCGGCTAACCGATTCTGCGCCGATGTTTGCCGGCATTGCCAAGCCCGATGATCTATCCGTTAGTGGTGGGTTACTCTATGCCCGCGGCGGAGATTTTAAAACCATGCGTTTCGTGCCGAGTGGGCCGTTAGGCGAAACTCAATGCTACGACCTCGACGTCAATTTGAAACTCCGTCCGGTGACCGATGCCGCAGGCGCGACGTGGGTCAAGGAGAAGGTCGGTATCATCAAGCCACTCATCACTATCGATGCCGCTTCGGTTTTCTACACCGATGAAGCAGGTAAACGCTGGCGACTGCCCAAGGGTGATGCCGCTTTTGAAAAAACGGGGTCTCTTGGGGATGCCCGCCTGAGTCGTGAAGTGTGCACCGAGCGCAACCTGCTCAATGTCGGCGGGACATTTTACGAACTGCCCGCCGAGAATGCGGGAGGGTTTATCAAAGTTCGCCCCATCACCACCCACAACCGGCGCATCCACGACTTTGCCAGCTATCGGGGTTTGCTAGTTTTGAGCGGCATCACGGACGAGGCCAAGGGTGAACACATCATCCGCAGTGAAGACGGCAAATGCGCGCTGTGGGTAGGTGCGGCGGACGATCTATGGTCCTTCGGTAAGCCACGGGGTCACGGCGGTCCGTGGCTGGATACCCCGGTGAAAGCCAATGCGCCGAGCGACGCCTATCTAGCAACAGGCTACGATCACAAGCGCCTCACGCTTTCCCACACCAGCAAGGAGTCCGTCACCTTCACGGTCGAGGCCGACATCAGCGGCACCGGCCAATGGAGTGAAATCGCGTCACTCGAAGTAAAGCCAGGGCAGAAACTTGAACACCCTTTCCCAGATGCTTTTGGCGCGTATTGGCTGCGGCTGAAACCCTCCGTCGATACGACGGCGACGGCGCAATTTGAATATAACTGATCCGTCGAATGGAACTCCTCGTGTTGAAGAGGGGACTGGGGCGCTTTCCAACATAAAATAAAATCAGAGAGCATCGGCACGGAGTGTTGCCCGCGTTGAATACAGCAAGGTTCCGGCTTCTGATGAAAAAGCTCCGCCATTTTCCCGGTAGATCCCCTCACTCTCTTCTTCCTCTAGATCTCATGGATTCATTTTCACGCAACCTGATCCTCGTCGCCGCTCTCGTCGTTCCCATCTTCGCCGCGGAGACCAAGCCGAACATTCTGGTCATCGTTAGCGATGACCAAGGCTACGCCGATGCCGGCTTCAATGGCAGCAAGGACATCCCGACCCCTCACCTTGATGCCTTGGCGAAGTCGGGGTTGCGCTGCACCAGCGGCTACGTCACCCATCCGTTCTGCTCGCCCACCCGCGCCGCCCTCATGACCGGGCGCTATCAGCAGCGCTTCGGCCACGAAAATAATCCGGTTTACAAGCCGCAGGACGCCAGTGAAGGCCTGCCACTGAGCGAAAAACTGCTACCATCCTATCTCTCTGCCGCGGGCATAAAGACCGGCTGGGTCGGGAAATGGCATCTCGGAGCCACCCCGGAGCATGCACCGTGGAAGCGCGGATTTAGCGAATCCTTTGGCTTCATCGGCGGCGGTCATCAGTTCCTTGACTGGCAACCGAAGAACGCGGAATACACCATCCCCCTCGTTCGTGACGGGAAATCGGCTGACGTCCCCGAGCATCTCACCACCCGCTTCGGTAGCGAGGCCACCGCCTTCATCGGTCGTCATGTTTCTGAGCCTTGGTTCCTCTATCTTGCCTTCAATGCCCCTCACACCCCGCACCAGCCAACACCGGAAGAACTGGCAAAGTTTTCTAACATCCAGAATCCCCAGCGCCAAAGATATGTTGCCCAGATCAGCATGATGGACACCGCCATCGGCCAGCTCCTTCAACAGCTCGATTCCACCGGCCAGCGCCAGCGAACCTTAATTTTCTACTTCTCCGACAACGGCGGACCGCTCGTGGCCAACGGCCCCAGCGCTCCCTCCAATGCGCCGTTGCGCGGCGGTAAAGGCCAACTCTACGAAGGTGGCATCCGTGTTCCCTTCCTCATTTCGTGGCCTGGAAATCTCCCCGCTGGAAAGGACTACGACTTGCCCGTCTCCTCACTCGACGTCTTTGCCACCAGCCTCGCCCTCGCCGGCATCCCCATGCCGACCGATGTCACTCACGATGGCGTGAACCTCATCCCCTATCTCAAGGGCGAGAACAAGGCCGCCCCACACCCCCAACTGTTTTGGCGCGTCGGTGGCGGCACCGCCCACGCCATCCGCGATGGAAACTGGAAACTCTTCCGTGCCAAGGGCAAGCCTCCCGAACTCTACGACCTCGCCACCGATGTTTCCGAAGGCAACAACTTAGCTGTTAGCCAACCTGAAGTGGTCGCTAAACTCACCGCCGAGCTCAATGCCTGGGACAAGGAACTCATCCCCCCCGCATTCAAAGGACTTCTCAATAAACCAGCGGCTCCTGCGGGGAAAAAGTTAGACCAGTAACCCTTGTGTCGACTGGCCATGACCTTGTTTGGTCGCGAGCTTCTTCGGGTTCCTGCTAGATTTCTCTATCGGTCCTCCGCTGGTGCGGTTACCAGATCCTCACCCGCTCTTCAGGTTTCAGGAAGAGTTTGTCGTCGGGCTGGATGCTGAAAGCATCATACCAAGCGTCGATGTTTCGCAGAATGCCGTTCACACGAGCCGTGCACGGAGAATGCGGGTCAGTGTGGAGCTGCTTGATCAGCGCTTCCTTGCGGATCTTCTGCCGCCATAGCTGGGCCCAACTGAGGAACACGCGCTGGACACCGGTGAAGCCGTCGAGAACCGGTGAAGGCTTTCCGCCGAGCGAAAGCTGATAGGCATCCAGCGCGAGGGTGACGCCTCCCATGTCGGCGATGTTTTCCCCCATTGTCAGCTGACCGTTGATGTGTTCGCCGGGGTAAATCTCGAATTGATCGTATTGGGCGCCGAGTTTCGCCGCACGGGCATCGAACCTCTCCGCATCCTCCGCCGTCCACCACTCTGTTAGAATGCCGTTGCCGTCGGACTTGCGGCCCTGGTCGTCGAAGCCATGGGTGATCTCATGCCCGATCACCGCGCCGATGCCACCATAGTTGATGGCCGGATCCGCCTTGGGATCGAAAAACGGCGGTTGCAGGATCGCTGCGGGAAATACGATCTCGTTCATCGTCGGATTGTAATAGGCGTTCACCTTCTGCGGTGGCATGCCCCATTCCGTGCGGTCCACCGGTTGGTTGAGCCGATCGAGTTTCCTTTTCCAACTGAAGTTACCGGCACGAAGAATGTTGCCCGGCAAATCGTCCGCGGCGACCTGATAGGCCGAGTAGTCGCGGAATGTGTCCGGATAGCCAATCTTCACCGAGAGTTTATCCAGCTTGTCGAGGGCCGCCTTCTTGGTGGCTTCGCCCATCCACTCGAGCTTGCCGATGCGCAGTGCGAGCGCTTTTCTAACATCCGCAACAAGTTCTAACATTCTCTGTTTCGAATCTGCAGGGAAATAACGGGTGACATACACCTTCCCGAGTTCCTCGCCGAGCGCGCCATCGGTCGCTGCCACGGCGCGCTTCCAGCGGGTCAGCGGTTCGGGTTGGCCGGAGAGGGTCTTGGCGCGGAAATCGAACTGCGCGTCCACGAAAGGTTTTGATAGATAGGCCGCTGCCGAGTCTGCGGTGCCATAAGCCGCCCACGCTTTCAGGGTCTCCAACGGAGTCTCCGCAAATACCGCCGCCTTCTTGGGAAACGCGGACTTGTCCTCGACAACGACTTGTTCCACCGCAGCAAGGCCACCGGCATCCAACATCCGCGCGAAATCGTAGCCCGGCGCGAATGCCGTGAGTTCGCTCCGCTTCATTGGATTATAGGTCTTGTCGCGATCGCGGTATTCCGCCCGCGCCCAACTTGCCTCTGCGAGCCGGGTCTCGAAAGCGACGACCTCCTTCGCCGCATTCTGCGGTTCGGGCCAGTCGATCAACTTCAGTAACGTGGTCACATAGGCCTCATACTTCGCCTTGATTTTGGCAAAGTCGGGCTTGAGATAATAGTCCTTGTCCGGCAGTCCGAGACCACCGGAGCCTATCGAAACCTTGTAGCGTGTTGGGTTCTTCTGGTCCGGGCTGATGCCCGCACCGAACAACCCGCTACTGAACCCTCCCGGCGTCGAAAGGATGGAAACGAGGTCTTCGCGGGTAGCGGCGGACTTGATGGTTTCAAGTTCGCCCATGATCGGTTTCGCTCCGAGGCTGTCGGCACGGGCCTCGTCCATGAAGGCGGTGTAAAACGCCGCAATCTTCGCGGTGGACGCCGCCGGATTTTTCACGGCGTCTTGCAGAATGCCATGCACGCGGGTTTCGGAAAGAATGGACAGCGCGTCGAAGTTTCCGAAGCGGACTCGATCCGCTGGAATCTCGGTGCGCTCAAGGAAGGCGCCATTCGCATGGTCGTAAAAGTCATCGCCCGGTGTCACCGCCTCGTCGCGCCCGGACAGATCAAAACCCCATGTCCCGAATCCCGGTGCGGTGGAAGTAGCGGTCTCGGCTGACGTAAAGAGCGGACCAAAACAAAGTGGAATAAGAGCGAAGGAAAGTCGGGTAAATTTCATGAGAGATGTAAGCGGGATGTGCGGAGGGAATAAGGAACGGAAGCGCAGCGGGCAAGCCCAAGCCCGAGCCGACGGGAGCGAAGAGTGATCCGCGCTTACTAGTGAAAAATTTGTCAGGTGGCCTTTTTAAACTTATCTTTTGCCCCCAATGGAACGATCACCCAGCACCTACCTGATTGGAATCAGGCCATGAACTGCTTGATCGGTCCGGTCTGATCGAGTTTTTTGCGCGCCATTTCAAGGTCGAGGTCGCCGTAGTGCTCGATCGGGTTTCCGTGGGCATTGAGGAGCGTGGTATACCAGTTGCCAAGGGTCTTGTGACCCTCGGTGCCAAGGAATGGCAAACGGATGTAGCGGCCTGCGATGTCGAGGTTGCAGTTGCTTCCGGACAGGATGACGAAGGGGGATTCCGTGCCGATGCCGTGATGGGTTTCCCCGTTTTCCGGGAAATACATGATCATCGTATTGTCGAACATGGTGCCGTTGCCTTCGGGGGTGGCCTTGAGTTTTTCGACGATCGTGTTGATCTGGTTCATGTGACTGATCCGAATCTGCTCACGGGTCATCCAGGCAGGCACGCCACCGAAGGCTTCATCATGACCTAACGGGTGAATGCCAACGCGGTCCGTTTCATTTCCCGGGAGGCCGGTGATTGGCGTGCCTAGATCATCGATTGTATAAGTCACGACGTTGGTGAGACCGGCTTTCAATGCAGCGATCAACACCTCGGTCATGGCGGCCTGTTTCTCAGGCGTGCTGGCATTTTCACCACCATTCGCATGCACCGGGGAGAGTTCTGGGAGAAACTTGGCAAGCGAGCCTGAGATCGTGATCAGCTTCTTGTTGCGTTCGCGGATGGCCTCGATGGATTCGATCTGCGCTTCCTGGCGCTTCGTTTCGTGACCCTTGAAGCCAATCTCTTTCATGCCTTCCTTGCCCTGCAAGAAAGAGAGCATGTCGTTATCGGAATTGACGGCTTCCGGATTGAGGACGGATTTGAAAAGTTCGCTGCGGGCGGTATCCGGGTCCGCGTAACAGTAATTGCGAGTCTGCGGGCCGGGTGCGGAATAGCCTGAGACGATGCCGGTGCGGCCATCTGCGAAGGACAGCTCAACGTGTCCGAATGGGGAGGGGAAGAGTTTGGCCAGTTCGAAGTCGATGGTCGTGCGCTTGATGGCGCTGAGGGTGTTGCGGTTCGATTTGAAGCAGCCCATCACGGAGGAAAACGAGTAGTGGACGTTCTCGCTCATCTTGGCGGAGAGACCTTGGAGGACGGTCATGTGCTCCTTGTGGGCATCGAGGCCGCGCAGCCATTTGGGCAGCTCATGCGTGGCCAAATCGGTTTCGAACGATTGCTTTGCGTCATCAAGCGCCTTGTCCTTGGCCGAAAAGTTCATGAGCGCTGTCTCAAGCGGGCGGATGCCGCTCGATTTCCGGATGAAAATGAAACGCTTGGGAATACTGGTGCCACCACCGCTGGGAGCTGCGAAGAGCTGGTTGAACGATGGTGCCAGAGACATGGCACCTGCGCCAAGCGCTGAGGTTTTTAGGAAATTTCTGCGGTTGATCATTGGTCTAGTTTTCCAGCGGTTTACGGTAAATGAAAGAGTCTGAAGTAAGCAATGACACGACTACGGCATCAAAGCTACCGCCGTTTTCTACGTAGGCCTTTTCGGCATCTATCAGGGTCTTGGAATCCGAGAGGAACTCGTTGCGACCCATGAAATACCGGAAGGCGTGGCGGATGATGGATTGGCGGACGCGTTGCGATTTCGCTAAGCGTTCGGTCAGGTCAATCGCATCCTTCACTTCTCCATCGAGGGAATCGTCTCCCGTGCCCTTCAGATAGCCCGTTGAATTGACGAGCAGTGTCTTGTAGATATCACGTGTGTCTGTCAGGAGAGTGCCTTTATCCGGGCTTTTCTTGATCAGGCTGTCTGGATATTCGAGAGATTCATTGAGCCGAAACCGGCCGAAGTCATCATAGCTTTCGAAGACGTAGCCAAGCGGATTCATGCCTTCGTGGCACTTCCAGCAGTAGGTTGTTTCAGTCGCACTCGCCAAGCGGTCGCGCAGGGTCTTGTTGTGGTCTTCTGGGATGACGGCATCGACGCTGATCGGCACGTCGGGAATGGTGCCAGCAAGCAGCTTTTCACGCACCCATTTACCGCGGTGCACGGGATCTGTCTCGGTGTTTTTCGCATGGGCGATCAACCAGGCAGGACTGGTGAGCAGGCCTTTGCGATTGGCGACCTTTGCCGGTTGGGTTGCTTCGTAGTTCCAGTTGTTCAATGGCATATTGAAGAATAGGGAAACATTGTCGCCCGGCATGAAATCATTCCCGTAACCTCGGTAAAGGTCGAAGGGGGCGGCGCTCTTTTGTCCCTTGTCCAATCGTGCCGTGATCGATTCCATCGACAATTTGAATAGTTGGAGAGTTGTGCCTTGACGGTTTCGCGCTTCCATATTGTCAGGATCGACACCGCGCATCTTTACCTTCCTCAAGAACTCTTTATGCTTGAGGAGATCTTCATTCTTAAAGTGCTTCCAGTCGAGGTCCTTGAAATAGGCATAGATGCTCTCGATCCTCTCGGAGGCCGCCTGCATCCGCTCATTGTCGCCGTCATGAAACACATAGAACTCCTCGGTGGTGAGCAGTTCCTCGAAGACGTTTTGATCCTTTTCCAAAATGTGTTCCACGGTTCTGTCCGTTTCGTTGAGCAGGCGCGCTGTCGCCAGATCGAGTCTGTCCGCCCCGAATCGTTTCTCATCCTTGAAAATCGTGATCGCAGCGGGATAGCCGAAAAACTCGCGGAAGAACCGCAGTTTCCGAATGGCCGTATCGGTTGTGTTATCGGCATAATTCTTGTCGGCAAGAATTGGATCGATGAGATAAGTTGTATCTCTCTTCTGCAGCAGGCGCAGGACTTCCCGCTGATAATCTTCCCGGGTGTTCAGCTTGCCGCTCGCCGCTGCCTGCAGCAGTTCTTGATCGGGGCTTTGGTCTGTGAGAGCGTAGGCGATGGCATAACTGGCATCGCGCGGAGAGAGCATCCGGCGACCATGCTCATCGGGTTCACCGGTGCCGAATTCCTGGCGGTAGGCAAATTCGCTCGATAAAATGAAGGTCTGGATCAGCTTCTGGATGGCCCTGAGCTTGCCAAGCTTGGTCACGTAGGATTTTGATAGGGCGAGATATTCATTGGCTTCCGTGGCGTTGGGTGGGCGCTCCAGGATTTGAACGCTCAACTGAGCCACCAGATCTGCTAGAAGCTTATCCGATGGCGGGCCTGCTACGATGCGTTCCTGCTCGAATCCCTGCTCCCAATCGGCCATGCACTTCTCGATCACCTCATGGTAGTGATCGCCCTTCTGGCGATTTTTCATGATCGATGCTTTGACCACGGCCATTTCGGAGTCGTTGAGCGGCTGATAGACGAGCGGCTTGATTTTGCGCCCCTTGTCATTGATCACGAGTTCTCGAAGATCAGGCATGTAATCTCGGAGGATCGCCATCCGTCCCTGAATGGTCCGCTCATGATCGCCAAAGTCGGACCAGGTTCGCTCACACAACTGCCGGAATTCTTCATCGGATTTTTTCCCGTATTGGGAATCCAGCAGGAATTGATAGACCGTGTTTTCCCCTTCAAGGCCTTTTAGCATATTCTGAGCCACGTGGAACGGTGCTTTTTTATAGACCTCTCCCGCGGCCAGTGGCTTTGCCTCTTTGAGTTCCACCGGTGAGAATGGAGGTAGGAGAGACTCATTCTTGCTGCCGTAAATCTCGGCGCAAAATTTTGCGATCCAAGTTTCCAGAAACACGCGACGCGAGGCCAATGTCGCATAATGCCCGTCTTCGATCGCCATGATCTGATTGATCGCGGGAAGGTATTTGCTGTTCTTGCGCTTCACCAGATCGCCCGTGATGAACTCGGAAGTTTTCTGGGCGTTTGTCAGCATGCTCGACAGATGGCCACCGGTGAGATCTTCGTTGGCGTAATACCTCACGCCGGAAACATTTGGCAGGAGGAAGGGGTTAGCCAGGCTGAGGTTCTGAATCTTGTTGCTACCCACCAAGTTGACAAATCCCCCGCTTCGCTTGGCTCGCGTGCTATTTTCCAGCAGTCGTTGGAATTTCGCATTGAAGATGTATTCGCTGATCAGCCAGCGGCGATCATAGGTGAACCCAGGTGTTCCTTTGTATTCACCTGAGAACAATTTCTCATGGTCCACATAGTTTCCAAACTCGGGCTTCTGCAGCTTTTCTTCCAAGGTCGAGGCGTGGTGGACGCCCAGTTCTTTCGAAATCACGGCGAGGAGCGCTTTTCGTTCTTCTTCGCTCGGCTGCCTCTTGTTCTTTGGCGGCATGCGTTCAAAAAAGAGTTGCTCCTGCATCCGGTTCAAAAGATCTAAACGCTTTGAACTCTCCATCGTAGTTAGGCTATCCAGCCTGATGTCGCCTTTCTGTGTTTCTTCGTCGTGGCACGAGTAGCAATGCCGATCCAGTAGAACGTCGGTTTCTGCCGGGATCAGAAAGGCACTGGCTGGCCCCGTCTTTTCGTCCGCAGCTACGGCCGGCTCAACGATGCAGGAGTATAGCATCGCGGTGGATGCCACACTGATCAATCGGGCTCTACTCATTTTTAATTTCTAGGAGTTTCCTTTTACCAGCCGGGATTGATGGACTTTTCAGCCTACGACGGAAATTTCACCCGCTTATCATGGCGAGGAAATTCCTTTTCAGCCGGTCATCCTGCCGGGGGCGAAGTTCCAAGACCCAGGTTCCAAGGGAGAAACGGCTTAAAGCTCGACGTTGAAGAAGTCGCGCATCACCTCGCGGTAAACATCGCGCTTGAAGGTGGGAAGCCAGTCGAGGTCGAACTCGACGGGCGGGATCCAGCGGTAGGCGCGGAACTCGCGCTGCTTCTGCTTTACGTTGACCTGCGGCGCGTCCGGTTTCAGGTGGCAGAGAAAATAGGTCTGCTCCTGGCCGTGGCTGCCGTGTTTGCGCAGCTTCTTGCCGCGGACCTGGGTGGGATACAGATAGCGGTAGCCCTCCCGCCGGTCGACGATTTCATAGTGGCTTGCTTCGAGGCCCACCTCCTCGCGGACTTCACGATAGAGCGCCTGCTCCAGCGATTCACCCGAATCCACTCCGCCCTGGGGAAACTGCCACGCACCGGGTATCGTCCAGCGCTCGCAAATCAGCAGGTTGCCCGCTGAGTTGACGATCAATGCGGCGACATTCGGCCGATAACGTACCATGGCGGGAAAATGCCTTTTCAGCCTCCCAGTGACAATCCTTAACTTTTCCGGATCTTATCGGAAAGTGTTGGATGTCTCGCCGAATACTTTCAGATCAAGATTTTGCCCCGGACTGCGGCTAAGACCCTTCACCTGCGGTTGAAGGCTGGCTCTCCGCAATCACTGGATCTGGTTGAGGTTGGCCTGCGAAGACCTGATGTCAATCGAGTGGCATCGATGCTACGGTTCCGCGCCCGACGACGGCAGCGTCGAGATGGAACGTTAACGGATTGCCCTCTCGGGTGGCTCACTTTTTACGATAAAAGGACGTTCTTCAGCTTGGCACCAGAGCTGGTAAATCCTCATCACATTGGGGCGCAGACCTGAGACAGGGAGTTTCAAAAACCCTTGGCGTTTTGCCGCTTCGAACAAGATGCGTTCCTTCTGAGTGAGGCGGTGACCGGTGGAACGGTTGCCAATTTTCGACCGCGTGGACAGACCATGGCTGAGGCGCTCGACGTCGTCTTTGTGAAGTTTTTTCATAAGCGGGCAGGTTGATTTACCTTCGCCCGTTTAAAATGGAAGGTGCTAAATTGGAAAGATTTGAATTTTACGCGATACTAGATTGCAGCGTGGTGAGGCAGCACCCGCGTGCATCCCCTAACGGCCGAAGCTATCGTAGAACTCGGCCGAGTATTTCTCGTAACGTTTGATAAGCTCCGCGTTGTTTTTTTCGACCTTGGTCAGCTTGGTGGTGATGTCGATGGCCATGGGCATGTACCAGTCGAGCTTGTCGAAGTGGCCACGCATGTCGGCGAGTTTGAAGCTGTAGCCGTGGCGGGCGTAGATCTCGTTGCGCATGAGGCGCAGTTCCTCGTTCTTCAGGTTCTCGACGTCCTTTTCGGTGAGGGCGCGGGTGGAGGATTGTGGATAGGTTCCGGTCTTGGGATCATATTTGAATTTCCGCTGCGGAAGTTCGAATTTCCGGTTACCGATTTTCTTGTCGTTAGGTTCCCACTCGCCGACCAGTGAGTTGGTTTTCCTCATCCAGGTGAATTTGAAAACGCCATCCGCTTTGTCATCTCCGGGTTCCTTGGCGGTTACGGTGTAGTTTCCTCCCATTCCGGTCCACGAGCCGCTGAATGCGCGCTCGTTACCGGCGACGATGCTGTAACCCGTAACGGTCTGGCCAATCACCCGGTCCACGCAAATCGTGATCTTCCGTTCGCCGAACGCGCCGACAAAAGTGCCGATCATGTCCTTGGCATAGGCATCTGGATTGTTGGCGATGTCTTCCGCGCCGTCGTAGGGCTTTTTATCGGCGGTTTGGCCGTGCAGGAGTCCGGCAAATGCAAGAAAGCAGGCGATGGGCAGGCAGAGGGTGGTTTTCATGATGGGAAAAATTTTGATTCTCGGACAAATACCCACAGGCTCCTTCCGTCCTTGCAAGCCAATGCTCAAAAAACCTTCGCAGAAATCCCCGATCGCCCGAAAAATCACCGGCATCGGCTTGTGGCTGGCATTGGTATTTTTCACGTTCCTGATGGCGCGGATCACGCTGAGTTATTGGCCGATCCGCGATGACGCGGCGTTTCTCCAGATCAAGCAGCAATATCTGGGAATCGTGCATTGGAAGCTGGCGTTTTGGGTGCATGTTTTCACCAGCATGCTGCCGCTGCTGGCGGGGTTCACGCAGTTCGCGCCATGGGTCTTGAAAAGACATCCCGCTGTCCATCGCACGATGGGCCGGGTCTATGTCATAACGGTCTGTTTCGTCACCGGTCCGGCGAGCCTGATCATGGCGTTCTACGCGAATGGTGGCATCACCTCGCGGATCGCTTTCGTCACGCTGGCACTGCTTTGGTTAGTGACTACGGCGATGGGCTGGCGGACCGTCCTGCAACGAAAATGGCAGTTTCACCGCGAATGGATGATCCGCAGCTACGCGCTCACTCTCTCTGCCATCACGCTGCGGGCATGGAAATATGCAATCGTCCTCGCCTTCGAGCCACGGCCAATGGACGTCTATCGGATCGTCGCCTGGCTGGGTTTCATTCCGAATCTGATCGTCGCCGAGTGGTTGATCCGGCGATGGCGTGCGGAAAAGCGATCTCCGAATCGCCCGGGCCTGTGACACCCATTTCCAGCAACGAGGGATCATGTCGCTGCCACCGGTGGCAAGGTCCGCTGCCATGTCAAGATCGTCGTCGATCCGTTCGGCTACCGTTGGTCGCCCGCTGCCCCTGCCCGTGCATTTTCCCCTGAGGAAATGGTCAGAGCCGTGGCGGAGTGGACTGCTTCCAAATAGGATCGGAACCCACGCCGTTTACCCGAGGATGTCAGGCGCGAGCCGGGCCAGCCAATCCGCAAGATTCTTGGAGGCCGCGGTGTGGGGGAGTTCGCTCACCTGGTTCAGATCCCAGCGGAAAATCAGATTGTAACCGTCCCAGGTTGCTTCCGCCCCGCAGTCCCGCATCCATTGGGCGGCCTGGCGGTTGTCTGTTAGGGTGTAGGCGACGAATTGATTCACCCCAGCGTGGAAGGCGCTCAGCCAGGTGACGGCGAGCAGTAAGGTGCCGACGCCACGGCCGTGGTCCTCGTCGAGCACGGTGATGGAGAATTCTGCCTCGTCCGGGTTTTCCGGGTTCCGCCACCAACTGGCGACGCCGACGCCGGGAAATTTTCGGGCGGGATCGAGGACCGCCCAAGCCATGTGCTGCATCGGGTCCTGAGCGAGCGTCTTGTCTAATATTTTTTCGCCGATCACCTCGCCGGTGTGGGTCCAAAACCGGTGGTAGCGAGCCTCCGGCGAAAGTCGCCGGTAAGCCTCTTCAAGCCCGGCCCGATCCGCCGGGGTCAGCGGCCGGACGATGATTGGCGTGCCGTCGCGCAGTTCGAGTTCGAGGTGGTGGGTGATTTTCATTTCCGCAGCTTAACCGGGGATTTCCCGCCGGAAAGCTCTCGATTCCGCGATGAGGCGCGTATTGACGCCCTGCGGTCGCTCCGCCACGCTGCCACCATGAACGCAGCGCCAGTCGTCGGGATCATCATGGGAAGCACGTCGGATTGGCCGACGATGGAGCACGCCGCCCGCACGCTGCGCGACTTCGGGGTGGTGTGGGAAGCGGAGGTCGTCAGTGCGCACCGGACCCCGGACAAGCTGGTGTCCTATGCCACGTCCGCCCGCGGCCGCGGCCTGAAATGCATCATCGCAGGTGCCGGTGGGGCGGCCCACCTGCCGGGGATGACCGCTGCCATCACCGACATTCCCGTGCTCGGCGTGCCGGTGGAATCCAAAGCACTGCAAGGCATGGACTCGCTGCTTTCGATCGTCCAAATGCCTGCCGGCATCCCGACCGCCACCTTCGCCATCGGCAAGGCCGGGGCGACGAACGCGGCGCTTTTCGCCGTGGCCATGCTCGCCAATGAAAACCCGGAACTCGCGGAAAAGCTCGCCCATTTCCGCCAAGCCCAGACCGCCACAGTCAAGTCAGCCGTGCTGCCTTCCCTTGATCCCATTTGATCGATTTCATGTCTTCTCAAGTTCCTATCCATTCGCCGCATTGTATCGTCGGCGTCATCGGGGGTGGCCAGCTCGGCCGCATGATCGCCTTGGCCGCCCGCCGGATGGGCATCCGCACGGTGATCTGGACCGGCGGTCTCGAGGCGCCTGCCGTCGAGTGCGCGGATGAAGTGATCGACCTGCCGTTTGAAGATCCCGCGGCGCTCGAGGACTTTTGCAGCCGCATCACCGTCGCCACCGTCGAGTTTGAAAACATCCCCTGCGAAACGCTGGAAAAGGTTGCGAAATGCACCGGGCTCCATCCATCGCCGCGTGCCATCTGCATCGCCCAGAACCGCGAGCGTGAGAAAAATTTCCTCAAGGAAAACAACATCCCGCACACTTGGTTCGCCGTCATCGACAACGCTGTCGATCTGGCTGCTGCGATGAAGGAGCTCGACGGCCCCGGTGTCCTCAAGACCGCGGATTTCGGCTATGATGGCAAGGGCCAGGTGAAGCTGGAGGGCGACGAGGATCCGGAGAAAGTCTGGGCGGCGTTCGATGCGCCTCGCACTGTGTTAGAGGCTTGGGTGCCTTTTGAAAAGGAACTTTCCATCATGGCCGCGCGCGGGGCCGATGGCGTCACCGTCACCTATGATCCTGCGGAAAACCGTCACCGCCATCACATCCTGGACATTTCTATCATCCCGGCCCGCGTTTCTCCCGCAGTGGCGTTAGAGGCCGCCGCCATCGCACGCCGCGTCGCCGAGGCACTCGATTATCGCGGTATTCTAGGCGTTGAGTTTTTCCTGAAAACGGACGGCACCCTGCTCGTCAATGAGATCGCCCCGCGGCCTCACAACTCCGGCCACCACACGCTCGATTCGTGCGTGACCTCGCAGTTCGCCCAACAACTCCGCGCGGTGATCGGGCTGCCGTTAGGATCCACTCGCCTGCTCACACCGGTCGTCATGCTGAATTTGTTAGGCGACATGTGGCCGGACGAGACCACGCCGCCCGACTGGCTGCCGCTCTTCCAAGACGGCGAGGCCCACCTCCATCTTTACGGAAAACGCCACGCCAGAGGTCGCCGGAAAATGGGTCATGCCAATTTCATCGGAGCCACCGCTGAAGCCGCCCTCGTCCGCGCCGAAGCGCTGAAGGCGAAGTGGCTGGAACATTGACCGCCCTAGTGTTGTGTAAAACTCTAATGGGTGAATAGGGAGGCACGACACTCCTGTCGCGCTGCCAATGGATCGCGCAAGAGAAGTGCTTCGCGCGGGTTCTTGCTCACCGCATTGGCCAGGCGGACAGAAGTGTGCTCTCTCCTTACCCTGTCCGCTAATTTGAATTTCACACGACACTAGCGGGTCAAGGTGAAGATTGAGGCGGTGCGAAGTATCTCTCGAGTGTGGCTGCGGAGTGGACGAGATGTTCCATCGCATCCTGTTTGAGGGATTCCATCAGCTCGGTAAAAAGCGCGTAAGCCTCATTCTTGTATTCGACGAGCGGGTCCTTCTGCCCTTGGGAGCGCAGGTAAACTCCTTCCCGCAGCTCGTCCATGTCAGCGAGATGCTCCTGCCAGCGAGCATCGATGGCGACGAGCATCGCGCGACGTTCTTCTTGTTCGAGAATTTCCGCTGGCACATCACCAACGCGGAGGTCGTAGGCCTTTCGCACCTTTTCCACGATTCTGGCGGAGATGATTTCCTCATTCGCGTCTCGCATCTCATCGGGATTCACCTCCACGGCAAAGGCACTGCGGACCCACTGCTCCAGCGGGCCGTGGTCGGGATCAAAGGGATCACAATCGGATAGATATTGCAGCACTCCGTCCGTGACTCTTTCCCCGATGATTTCGTGAACCAACTTCCGCGTGTCCTCGGTGGTGAGCACGTCATTTCGGTAACCATAGACGATTTCGCGTTGCAAATTCATGACATCGTCGAAATCCAGCACCCGCTTGCGCCCCTTGTAGTCTTGCTGCTCGACTTGGCGCTGGGCGGTTTCCACCATTTTGCCGAGTGACTGGACTTTAGAACTTTTCGTGTTAGAAGCCACGGACTGTTCGATCATCGAAGCCATCCGCCCGGGAGCCGCGTGATTGCGCATCAGGTCGTCTTCCAGGGAAATGAAGAACTGCGAACGACCTGGATCGCCTTGGCGGGAACAACGCCCGCGCAACTGCCGGTCCACCCGCCGCGACGGATGCCGCTCGGTGCCGATGACGAACAAGCCGCCGAGTCCCGCCACGCCTTCGCCGAGTTTGATGTCAGTACCGCGGCCCGCCATGTTGGTGGAAACCGTCACGGCTCCGGCTTGTCCGGCGAGTGCGACGATTCCGGCCTCCTGTTCATGAAACTTCGCGTTCAGCACCGTGTGCGGGATTTTCGCCCATTGAAGCATCCTCGATAGTGTTTCCGATGACTCGACCGAAGCCGTGCCTACCAGCACCGGCTGGCCGGTCGCGTGTGCCTTGCCGATGGTCTCGATCACCGCCTGAAATTTCTCCCGGCGGGTCTTGAAAATCTGGTCATTGCCATCGACCCGCAGACTGGGCGCGTTGGTCGGAATCGGCAATACATCGAGCTGATAGATATCATGAAACTCGGCGGCTTCCGTCTCAGCGGTGCCGGTCATTCCTGCCAGTTTTTCGTAAAGGCGGAAATAGTTCTGAATGGTGATGGTCGCGAATGTCCGGGTTTCCTCCTCGATCGACACCCCTTCCTTGGCTTCGACCGCCTGGTGCAGACCATCCGACCAACGCCGGCCCTCCATTTCCCGACCAGTACTTTCGTCGATGATCGTGACCTTACCGTCGCGCACGACGTAGTGGACGTCGCGCTCGTGGAGACAGTAGGCCTTGAGCAACTGCGAGATGCCGTGGATGGCTCCGGCGCGGAGGTTGCGATCTTCTTGGAGCGCTTGTTTGGCTGCAATTTTTTGTTCGCGGGAAAGTCCGTTGTCGGCATCGATTTCGGTAAAACGAGGACCGGTATCCGGCAGCGTGAACGAGTCGGGATCATTCGGAGAAAGGTGTTTGCGCCCCTTCTCCATCAGATCGGCGTCGCGGCCTTTTTCATCGATCACGAAATAGAGTTCCTCCTTGAGTTTGAAGATGTCCTTGCGGAACGCCTGTTGCTGGTATTGGAGCTCGGTCTTTTCTAACAACCTCCGCAGCTCTGGATCTTCCATGAGGCGCAAAAACCGCCGGTGGCGCGGCTGGCCGAGCTTCAGCTTGAGTAGCAACAATCCGGCACCGGACAGGTCGCCCCTTTTCAACAAGCTCTCCGTATCGGCGGCGATTTGATTGCACTGTGCAGTCTGACGTTTCACTAACTCCTCGACCCGTGGTTTGATGGCCTCGAATGGATGTGACGAACTCCCGGACGCCCCAGTGATGATCAGCGGAGTGCGGGCGTCGTCGATAAGGATCGAGTCCACTTCGTCAATGATCGCAAGGTAGTGACCGCGCTGGACTTGCTGGTCGCGGGTGGTTGCCATGCCATTGTCGCGCAGGTAATCGAAGCCAAACTCCGAGTTCGTACCGTAAGTGATGTCGCAGGAGTAGGCGGCCCGGCGATTCGACGGCGGCATTTGGTTCTCGAGGCAACCGACACTCAGGCCGAGAAATTCGAACAACGCGCCCATCCACTCCGAGTCACGTTTCGCGAGGTAGTCGTTGACCGTGACCACGTGTACGCCGAGCCCCGTCAAGGCATTCAGATAGACCGGCAGCGTGGCGACGAGTGTCTTGCCTTCGCCCGTTTGCATTTCCGCGATGAGTCCGCGATGAAGTGCGATCCCGCCGATGAGTTGCACGTCGAAATGAATCATCTGCCATGTCATCGGCTGGCCGTTGACGCTGATCTCGCTGCCGCAAAGACGGCGGGCGGCGTTTTTGACCACCGCGTAAGCCTCGGGAAGGATTTTCTGCAGGTATTTCGTCCGCGATCCGGCGAATTCACTCTCGATCTGATGGAACGACGCCTTGGCCTCTTCGATCGCCGCAACCGTGGCGGCGACTTGCGGCGGCAGCGACGGGAACTCCTTGCGGAGAACGGATAGGCGGGATTGAAGTGCGTCGGCAGTTTCACGCAACGCGGGCTCGTCCATCAGGTCCAAGCGCGACTTCGGCGGCGCGTCGAGCGGATGATAGCGGGCAAGGTGCTCTTGCCAGCCGGAGGTGAGAGCGCGGAGTTTCTCGGCCGGTTCGCCTAACAGCGCGCCTTCGAGTTCGTTGATGCGGGCGACGGTTGGGCGGATGCGGCTGAGCTCGCGTTCGTTCTTGCCGCCGAGGAGTTTGGGAAATGGCCAGGAAATCATGGAAAACTAATAGTTGATAGATTATTTGGGCGGGTCGCTTGGGACTCGCGTGGAAGAGTTTGTTAGGAAGCTGTGGAACCATTCTGCCGGCGATCAAATCGGGCGCCGGACATTGGATGATCCTTCAGGCCGAACCCCGTCGTCAGGACGGGCGGATGACCCGCCATCCGGCGGGATCCATCGATGCGTCATCCAAGCTCGCGGCGGAAGCAACCCGCCGGACAGGGCAAGTCACTTCACCGCGACGGGAGCCGCATTCAGCAATCCTCTTCCACCGGCGGTGCCCGGCCACGCACTTCACCGCTGCGGTCACTGAACACCGCCGAATCCCGGCTGTTTTCAATTCCCAACCGTGTCGATGTAAGACCGTTCAATTGGATCCCATCGGACGGGTCCGGTGCCAAAAACACCAGCGGAGTGGCGACGTTTCCTGCAGGCAGGGCGACGTCCGCCACTTGGGAAACGCTGCTGCCGTCCTGATACTTCCCTTTCCTCACGGCCACCGGGGTCGGTGCCAGCGCATTGCACCCAAACAAGGCCACCAGTGCAAAGACCCATGGGATCAATGCGGACGGGACGAGCCGTTTGTCGGATGCGGTCATTGGAAAGGGAGGGAACTCGATTTGGAATTTTGTTCTCCAGGGAGATTCGAGAGCTCCGGGAAATTGTCAAATGATGGTTTTTCGCCTCCAAAAAGACTCATGAACAAATTCACGGGATCAGCATCGCTCTTGATCATACGATGAACACGAACCCATTGAAATCCTTGTGTGGCCTCGTTGCGGTCGCGACCGCATTTTCTGGCACCTCGATCGCCCAGGAAAGTCTCAAGAAAGACGGCCAGTTGAAAATCGAGATTGTCGAAG
>JBBQDJ010000001.1:0-39357 GCA_038319595.1 Verrucomicrobiales bacterium | reverse complement strand
CTCGCCCTGGTTTCCTCTGCGGATTGGAATGATCCGCATGGTGGCCAGATCAACGGTGCGCTCCTGCCGCGCTCGCCCGGCTCCACCCTCAAGCCGTTCATGTATCTGTTAGCGATGGAGCGGAACCATCGCATTCCTTCATCCATTCTTGCCGATATCCCGAGTCCGTTCCGCACGCCGCAGGGACTTGACCTGCCGGAAAATTACGACCGTGGCTACCGCGGCCCCGTCACGCTGCGCACCGCGTTGGCCTGTTCGCTCAATGTCCCGGCGTTGCGCGAACTCAATGTCCTCGGCGGGCCGAAGCCGCTTTTCGAGCTGTTGGAAAACCTCGGTATCACCACCCTCGGCACCGATCCGAATCTCTACGGTCTCGGCCTCACCCTCGGTAACGCTCCGGTTAGATTATTGGAACTCACCAACGCCTACGCCACTCTCGCCCGCTTGGGGCTTTATTTCCCGCCCGTGCTTTTCCCGGATCAGCCCTCCGAACGCCGAACCTTGTTCGATGCCCGTCATGCTTGGCTCATCGCTGATATTCTATCCGATTCTTTTGCCCGCGCGCCCTCGTTCCAGCCGGGCGGCCCGCTCGATTTTCCGTTCAAGTGCGCGGTAAAAACCGGGACCTCCTCCGATTTCCACGACAATTGGTGCATCGGCTACACCCCACGCTTCACCGTCGGTGTGTGGGCGGGAAACTTCGAGCAACAGCCAATGAAGGGCATTTCCGGCATTGCCGGGGCCGGGCCGATCTTTCACCGCGCCATGCTCCGACTCCACAAGGACACCCCGCCGACTTGGTTCGAGCGGCCTAACGGAATCGCCGAGATCACCATCGATCCACGCAACGGAAAACTGGTCCCCGCCGACGCGAAATCCGCCCGCAAGGACCTCGCTCCGCAGGACCAACTGCCGCTTCTCGCCACCGCGAACGACTACGATTCTAACGGTAAGGCCCTGCTCGATCCCACCTACGCCGGATGGTTCGGCAGTCGCTATAATCTCCGCCACCACGAACTCGCCCTCGATGCCGCCGCCCCCGCTCGGGAGCCGTTGCGAATCATCACTCCCGCCGCTGACGCGACGTTTCTGCTAGATCCAGAGATTCCATCCGGCTCCGACAAGTTGCGGCCGGTCACCAATCTCCCGGGCACCGCCCAGTGGCAATCCGACACCTTGCGCATCGAGCCCGGCGCGCCCGAGCCGATCATCCATCTCACGCCTGGCACGCACATCGTCACCGCCACGGATCCGGCGACCGGCGTCGTCCACTCGTTCACCCTGCGGGTGAAGTCGTTGTAGCATGAATGTGTCCCGGCTGTCTCAGCCGGGTGCCGTGCATGAAGAACCGGCTGAGACAGCCGGGACACATTCTTCTATTGGAAAATCCCCTTCATTTTCCAACGGCTTTTCTGTTGCGACCCATGCGATGGAACGTATTCTGCGCGCATGATTACTGAACTCTTCTCTCTTGCACAAATCGGCCAGGGCCAAGGAAGCGCGATGGGTGGCTTCTCGATGACCTACATCCTGATCATCGGCGTTTCCATGCTGGCGAGCTTCCTCATCAGCGGGACCCTCAAGCGCCGGTTCGCCGAGTATTCGCAGATCCCCATCCGCATGACGGGTGCGGAGATCGCAGAAAAAATGCTGCGCGACAACGGCATCACCGACGTGAAGGTCTTGAGTACCCCGGGCCAACTCACCGATCACTACGACCCGATCAAAAAAACGGTCAACCTTAGCGAGTCGGTCTATCACATGAACTCGGTCGCCGCCGCTGCCGTCGCCGCGCATGAGTGCGGCCACGCGGTCCAGCATCAACAGGCCTATGTTTGGCTTGGTATGCGCTCAAAAATGGTACCCGCCGTCCAGTTCTCCAGCAAACTGCTCAACTACCTGATGTGGGCAAGTATTCTGGGAATGGGATTGTTCCATAACTCCTACATGCTGTGGGCGTGGGTCGTCCTCTTCGGCATCACGACCTTGTTCTCCATCATCACTCTGCCCGTCGAGTTCGACGCCAGCAAGCGGGCGCTCGTCTGGATGGAGTCCAGCGGCATCGCCTCCAGCATCGAGCACGAACGTGCGAAAAACGCCCTCTTCTGGGCCGCGATGACCTACGTCGCCGCCGCTGTTGGTTCCATCGCGCAGTTCCTGTATTTCCTGATGCAGGCGCTGGGACGGAGGGACTGACCAAAGGAGCGTGGCACTTCGGGCCACGAAGCCAATGCGGTGCAAAAGGATCACGCGAAGTTGCTTCTTTCGCATGTTTCCGCTGGGTGGGCCGAAGTGCCACCCTCCTTTGGCGCTTGCCCGGCGGTGACGCGCCGGGACATGGTCCTTGCAGGCCATGAAGGATCAAATCGAAGAACTCGAACGCTGGGGAGCGGATGTGATTTTCGGTCGTGCCAAGGGCTTCCGGGCGACGCTGATGCGCTTCGCGATGCGGGTGTTTTCCGGGATTTTCCGGATCATCGTGCAGGTCCGGCTGCGGCGCTACCGCAAGGGCTGGAGACCGCAGGCGCACCTTGGGACGCAGGTGGTGGCCATCGGTAACATCACGGTGGGCGGCACCGGTAAGACGCCGGTGGTTGAATTGCTGGCGAAATCCCTCCGCGATCGCGGTCGCAGCGTGGCGATCCTTTCTCGCGGCTACAAAAGCAAGAAACTCGACCGCCCGCAGAAATGGCAGGACACCCGAGGCCGGGCGATTTCCGGCGATAAAATGCCGAAGGTGGTATCGACCGGTAGTGCGCTTCTGCTCGACTCGAAATACGCCGGCGACGAGCCGTTCATGCTGGCGAAGAACCTCGACGGCGTGTCGGTGGTGGTGGACAAAAACCGCGTGAAAGGCGGGCTTTTCGCGGTCGGCCAGCTTGGTGCGGACACGCTGCTGCTCGACGACGGGATGCAGTATCTCGATCTCGCGCATTCGATGGATATCGTGCTGATCGATTCCGGATCGCCGTTCGGGACGGAGGCGCTTTTGCCTCGAGGCACCTTGCGCGAGCCACCGAAAAACCTTCGCCGCGCGAGCTACATTCTCATCACCAAGTGCGACGGCAGTTCGAACGACGCGCTGATTTCCCGCATCCGAAAATATAACAGAACCGCGGAAATCATCGAGTGCACCCACGGTCCGATCTATCTGGAAGACGTCTTCACCCGGGAACGCCATCCGCTGGATTTCCTTCAGGACAAATGGGTCGGGGCCATCAGTGCGATCGCGGTGCCTGAGGCGTTCGAAGAGGCGTTAGAAAAACTCGGTGCGCGGGTGGAGATCCGGCGGCGTTTTTCCGATCACTATCGGTTTTCGCGCAAAGAGGTGGAGCAGTTCATGCAGCGCTGCGTGGAGCGGGATATGCAGTTGATCGTGACGACGGAAAAGGATGCTGTGCGTTTCCCGAAGCCGGGATCCATCGACGTGCCGGTGGTTTTCCTGCGGATCGAGGTGGAAATTCTTAAAGGTCAGGAAATTTGGGACGGCCTGATCGAGCGGATCTGCCACCCGCCGCCGGCGTTTCAGTCCGTGCTGCGGAACCGGGATGCGTATCGGCCGTGAGGTCCATGGACTGCGTGCAGTCCAAGGCCTAGCGGCGATTGAATGCTTGATGCGGGGGCATCGGTGGAAGATGTTAGCGGAATGCCGGATCAACTTTTGCCGCAGCCACCGCCGGATGTCCTCGCGCCCCCGGCGAGCGAGGCGGCGCTGCAATCGAGGAGGAAAATGAAATGGCTGATCGGGGGCGGCCTTTGTTCAATGCTCTCGGTAGTTATTCTGTTTGCGCTGCCCGTCCTCACTCGAAAAAGAATTACCGGATGTGACCAAACTGAAGCGATAAACAACGCCCGGCAGATCGGCATGGCGCTCTTTGAGTTTCAGACCGAATACGGCAAATTTCCTGAGACCTCCACCATCTCTGAAGTGAAGCGGAAATGCGTCACCCCGCTGACTCTTGCAGGAAATTCATCCAATGATTTTTTCGCCCAACTGATCGCCTCCGGGATTTGCCAAACTGAGGCTATTTTTTACACCAAGGCCAAAAGCACAGTAAAACCCGACGGGATCATGGATACCGACGCCAGCGCGATTGTTCACGGCGAGTGCGCTTATGCTTACATTTCCGGGGTGGATGCCTCGGCCAATCTCAGTACTCCGCTCATTTTCGGTCCCGTCATGCCTGGAACCAAAACCCTCGACACTCTTTCAAATGACGGGAAGGCGATCATTCTGAAACTGGACAACTCGGTGACGAGTCTGCCAATCGACTCGTCCGGGAAAATCATCTACAACGGCATGGACCTCCTCGATCCCCGCCAGCCCTTCTGGAACGGCAAAGCCCCAGACGTGAAATGGCCGAAGTGAGAGGGAAGACGAAAAATCTAGAATGGAATCGATACATCACGAGATGAAGGATCAATCTGAGACACAACCTCCATTTGATGGAGTCCGGAAGCGGCAACCGATCAACCAATGGATGTGGCTCTTGCTTGGAGCGATCGTCGTCTTTTCGGTGGGGATCACCCTTCCGATGGTTAAAAGGCAGCGGATCAAAGCCAATCAAACGTCGGCAGTCAGCAGTCTGCGCGGAGTTGGATTCGCGCTTTACGAGTTCGAATCCGAATATGGGAGATTTCCAGACGCCACGACTGCGTCGAAGATCAAACAGAAAACCGGGACTCGGCTCACGCTTTCTGATAGGACATCAAACGATATTTTCGTCCAGTTGCTTGCGAGTGAATTGCTTTTTACGGAAACTGTTTTCAACACCCACTCGGGCACCTCCAGAAAACCTGATGAGAATTGGAGTTCGGACGACACCGCGCTCGAACATGGCGAAACCGGCTTCGCCTTCATTTCCGGTCTTTCCTCGAAAGACAATCCCTCGTGTCCCATTGTGTTCGGTCCGGTGATTCCTGGAACCAAGACTATCGATATGAAGTCATTCGATGGAAAAGCAGTCATCTTGGATGTGTCTGGCTCAATCAGAAGCACAACCATCGATTCGTCTGGCAGGATCATGATCAACGGCTTTGGCATTCTCGATCCACAGAATCCGCTTTGGAACGGCAAAGCCCCGGACGTGAAATGGCCGAAGTGAGCTGCCGGAACTTTTAAAAATTTCCCCTTTTTCGGATTGCCAGCCGGGGAAGTCGTCCCTAGCTTCCGCCTCCCGCGACCATTTTAACCTCATTCCGAGATGTCCAAGCACAACAGCCTCAAGTCCAGCGCCACCGTCGGCGGCAAACGTTCCGTCCTCAAGCGCTTCGAGCGCGTGAAACTCCTCAAGGAGCGTGGCGAGTGGAAAGCCGGCCGGTCCCCTGTCGGACTGCCGAAGACCAAGGGCGAAGGTTGATCCTTCCCCTCGTTTGAATTTCCAAAGCGCGCGGATCCCACCGGGTTTCGCGCCTTTTGCATTGAGAACCTCATGGCCACCAACGACGGAACCCGCCTCAACAAATACCTCGCGTCCTGCGCTGTGGGCTCGCGCCGCGCTTGCGACGAACTGATCAAGGCCGGTCGCGTGGAGGTGAACGGCACCCCCTGCATCAACATGGGTACCCGCATCTCAGCAGGCGATCATGTGAAGGTGGATGGCAAACGGGTGGCTCCGCGCGAGACGATGATCATCGCGTTTCACAAGCCGCGCGGGTTCGTCTGCACCCGCGAAGATGAGCTCGGGCGGGATACGATTTACGCGATGCTGCCGGCATCGCTCCACTCGCTGCATCACGTCGGGCGGCTGGACATGGACTCGGAAGGGCTGCTCATTTTGACCAACGATGGCGACCTGTCGCAGCAGTTGATGCATCCGTCGAAGTCGGTGGAAAAGGAATACCTCGTCACTTCGAATCAAGCGTTCGAGAACGCCCATCTCGACCAGTTTCTCGAAGGCGTTTACACGCCTGAAGGCCGCTTGAAGGCGAAATCCATCGAGCGCCTTTCGTCACGCCGCATCAAGGTGGTGCTCGATCACGGCGCGAAACGGCAGATCCGCGTGATGTTCGACACGCTCGGCTATCAGGTGACGAAATTATTGCGCGTGCGCATCGGCGCCTTGTGGCTCGGCGACTTGGAGCCCGGAGCTTGGGCGGCGCTCAACGCGATGGAGGTCCAGATGTTGCTGGGCAATCCGAAGCCTGCAAAGAAACGCGAGACTGCAACCGAGCCACGGAAAAAAAGACCGGATTGAGCGGAGAATGTGGCGGAGATCACCGGTCGCCGCGAATCAACGAAACCGGGCATTCGCGGCGACCGGTGATCGCCACTACGGTGATGGAGACGAGCCACGGAAAAAAAGACCGGATTGAGCGGTTCTGGGGACTTGCCGAGCGCAGACTGGCTTCCTAGAGTTTCCGCGCCTTGCGGAAATTGATTTTTCGCATGAAAATTTTCCAACCCATGAGCGCCAAAAAAGCCATCACCAGCCACGACGGGGACGCCGTTCACAAGCCGTCCAAGGAGTTTTCCGCAAAAGCCCGCATCCCATCGATGGCGGCTTACAAAAAGCTCTACAAGGAATCCATCGAGAAGCCCGATAAGTTCTGGGCGGGCGAGGCCAAGGAGCTGACGTGGCAGAAGCCATGGTCGAAAGTGCTGAACTGGAAAGCGCCGAACGCGAAATGGTTCGAAGGTGGCAAGCTCAACGTTTGTGAAAACTGCGTGGACCGCCATGCCACTGGACCGCGGAAAAACAAAGCGGCCATCATCTGGGAAGGTGAGCCGGGTGACAAACGCATCATCACTTATGGCCAGCTCCAGAAGGACGTCTGCCGCTTTGCCAACGTGTTGTTGAAAAACGGCGTGAAGGCCAAGGACCGAGTTCTCATTTACATGCCGATGGTGCCGGAAGCCGCCATCGCCATGCTCGCCTGTGCCCGCATCGGGGCCGTGCACAACGTGGTCTTCGGCGGGTTCGCTTCGGAAGCGTTGGTGGATCGGTTAGAGGATTCCGGTGCGACGGTGATCATCACCGCCGACGGTGGCTGGCGGCGCGGCAAGGTCGTCCCGCTGAAGCCGGTGGTGGATGAGGCGATGGTGAAATACAAGCACGTGAAGCGTGTAATCGTGCTCAACCGTTGCGGCAACGAGATCGCCATGGAACCGAACCGTGACAAGTGGTGGCACGAGGAAGTCGCTACCGCCTCATCGAAACACGTGCCGAAGGCCTTTGACTCGGAGCACCCGCTGTTCGTGCTCTATACGTCCGGTTCCACCGGGAAACCCAAAGGAATTCTCCACACGTCTGGCGGCTATCTAACGGGCACCTATTCGACCTGCAAATACATTTTCGACATGAACGACGAGGATGTTTACTGGTGCACGGCCGATGTCGGCTGGATCACCGGGCACTCCTACATTGTTTACGGACCGCTGGCCAACGGTGTCACCCAGGTGATGTATGAAGGGGCGCCTAACATGCCGGACTTCGGACGTTTCTGGAAAATGATCGAGGAATACGGTGTGACCATCTTCTACACCGCACCGACTGCGATCCGCGCCTTCATCAAGGCGGGCGACCATTTCCCTGCGGCTCACGATCTTTCTTCGCTGCGCCTGCTAGGTTCTGTTGGAGAACCGATCAACCCCGAAGCTTGGAACTGGTATCACAAGCACATCGGCGGTGGCAGATGCCCGATCGTCGATACGTGGTGGCAGACGGAGACGGGCGCCATCCTGATTTCACCGATCCCGGGAGCGACTCCGTGCAAGGCCGGCACCGCGACCCATCCGTTTTTCGGCATCGACGCCGCGATCCTCGATGACGCCGGCAACGAGTGCAAACCCGGCCAAGACGGTCGGCTTGTCATCCGCAAGCCTTGGCCGTCGATGATCCGCACGATCTACGGTGACAAGGAGCGCTACAAAAAAACCTACTGGTCCGACTACCCCGGCATCTACACGGCTGGCGACGGCGCACGGCGCGACAAGGACGGGAACTTCTGGATCATCGGCCGGCTTGACGACGTGCTCAACGTTTCCGGCCACCGTCTCGGCACGGCGGAAATCGAGAGCGCGCTCGTTTCCCACCCCGCCGTTGCGGAAGCTGCGGTGGTCGGCCGCCCGGACGACATGAAGGGCCAGGCGGTTGCGGCTTTCGTGACGCTGAAGGGGAATTTCCAGGAATCGGAAGCCCTGCGTGCCGAGCTGAAGGGCCACGTTGGCAAGGTGATCGGTGCGATCGCCAAGCCGGATGACTTGTTTTTCTCACCGGGACTACCCAAGACGCGATCTGGAAAAATCATGCGTCGGCTCTTGAAAGAACTCGTTTGCACTGGCAAGATCTCCGGGAATGTCACCACCCTCGAAGATTTCTCCGTAATCGAGGCTCTCCAGTGCCAGATCAGAAAATAGTTCGAAATCCCCCCTCCCCCCATGACTTCATCCCGCTACTACGTCGCCCGTTTCGCCCAGGCATTCGGCTATTTCCGCAAAAACCATCGGATGGCGGATGCGGCGAGTGAAATGCATCTTCTGCGCGAGGCGGAAGCGCAGTTGGGTGCGGCGATCTGGGAGAAAGTGGAAGGGATTGAAGAGCTGTCGGTGGAATACTGGAACCTGCGAAGATTTATCAAGGAAAGGGAGATCGTCGGGACGAAACTCGAAGAATGCCAAGCGCGGCTCGATCTGACTCACGTGGAGCGTGCCACGGTGATCAACAATGTTCCGGAATACCATCAGGAGATGATGGATGAGCGCGTCAACCTCCTGACCGAACTTGAGGAACTCGCCATGCGGCGGGATGAGATCGTCGCCGAAGCCCGCAACGTCCGCCGTACCTATGATGGCTTAAAAATGAAACTTGAGGTGCTCACCAAGGAGTCTTCGAATACCGCGACTCAAACACAGGCGATCCATGAGGTGAAAACCCGGCTTGCCGGACTCAAATCCAGTTTCTCCGACCTCAAGCAGCGGCGCATCCAGATCGGAATCGATATCGAGGAGGGTGATGCCAAGGTGGACCTCGTCGACGCGAAACTCGACGAGAAGAGGCTGGCCCGCCGGGTCCACGCGTCCGAAGCCTTCCAACTGATTGGTGACGGGAACAAGGAAATGTCCACCCTCCGTGCCGAGAGCGCCTTGCTCGACACGCAGATGCGCCAGCTCTACGCAGAAATCGGTCGCTTTGTCAGCCGCCATGCGCTGCACCAACCGGCCTGCGCCGCCGCCGCTTCATCTCACCGCGGGCTCATCGATGTGATGCGCGCCCTCCGCCGCTCAATCGCTCTCAACCACCGCCTCGCCGGGACGGCGTGAGCGGTAAGGAGGGTGGACATTTCTGTCCACCCAGCCATTGAGACGCGAAAGAAGAGTGCGTTCGCTCTTTGCCTTTCGCATCCGCGACAGGAGTGTCGCGGCTCCTTATGGTTTCAATCACTCCGCCGCGTGAACCAGCAGCACGATCTCGCCCTTCGGCGGATGCGATTTGAAATGGGCGAGCAGCTCGGCCGCGGTGCCGCGGTGGTAGGTTTCGAATTTCTTCGTCAGCTCACGGGCAACACAGGCGCGGGCGGTGGGGTTGATTTCCGTTAGAATTTCAAGGGTCGAGACGATGCGATGCGGAGATTCGAAGAAGATGCCGGTTTCACCAGAATCGAGGGCGGCAGTTAGGGCGCTGCGGCGCTTGCCGGATTTCACGGATAGAAAACCGCCGAACCGGAAAGCATGGCAGGGGAACCCCGAACCGATGAGCGCGGTGATGACCGCCGACGGGCCGGGCAGCACTTCGAGCGGCGTGCCGGACTCGATACAGCCCTGAACGAGCCGGTAGCCAGGATCGGAAATGCCGGGCATCCCCGCGTCGCTGATGACGGCGATGGTTTCTCCCGCCCTCGCGGCGGCGATGAGTTCCGGCGCGCGGCGGGCTTCATTGTGCTCATGCAGGGAAACGAGTGATTTTCCGGAAATACCGTGGTGGGCTAACAACTGTCCCGAATGCCGGGTGTCCTCGCAGGCGATGCGGTCAGCGCTTTTCAGGATCTCCAGTGCCCGCAGCGTGATGTCTGCTAGATTGCCGATGGGCGTCGGGACGAGGATGACGCGACCGGAGATTTCGAGAGAGTTTTCCATGGAATGGGAGCGCGGAATTTATTCCGCCAGTTTGGCCCGATCGACCTCGGAGATCAGCGCCGGCCTTCCTTCATGATCGACGCGGACATTGGTCATGCTGCCGAATGCGGCGATTTCTCCGGCGGCATTGAGCACCTGAAAATTCCAAGTGAGCGATGACGCGCCGATGCGTGAAATCTCCAACAGAACTTCAAAGGAATCGCCGCAGCGAAACGGCCGCTTGTAGTCGCAGGAAACTTTCACCCGTGGCCAGCCGCCTTGCGCCCTGTCAAAAACCAGGATGCCCCGCGAGCGGAGGAACGCGTGCTCGGCGGCCTCGACGTATTTGAAAATGTTAGGGAAGTGCATCCAGCCGCTGGCGTCGGTGTCGCCAAATGCGATTTCACCTGCCTGCCGATGCACGGGATTTTCCATGGACGACCTCACTCGAACTTGCTGACCAGGACGGACGCGTTGTGACCGCCGAAGCCGAAGCTGTTACTGAGCGCGACCTTGACGGGCACCTCGCGGGCGACATTGGGAACGACGTCCAGATCGCACTCGGGATCCTGATCGTCCACGTTGATCGTCGGCGGGATGACGCCGTCCTTGATCGCCATCACGCTGGCAATAAGCTCCACCCCACCGGCCGCGCCGAGCATGTGGCCGGTCATTGACTTGGTGGAGCTGACCATCAGGCCGTTCTTCGCATAGTCGCCGAAAGCGAGCTTGATCGCCTTGGTTTCCGCAACATCGCCGAGACCGGTCGAAGTGGCGTGGGCGTTCAGGTAGTCGACCTCTTCGGGATTCTTTTTGCCATGCTTTAGCGCCATGCCGATGGCGTAAGCGGGGCCGCTGCCATCCGGTGATGGCGCGCTGAGATGATAGGCATCGGCGCTGACGCCGTAGCCGATGAGTTCGGCATAAATTTGCGCCCCGCGCTTGAGGGTGTGTTCGAGTTCTTCAATGACGACGACACCGGCGCCCTCACCCATGACAAAACCGTCACGGCCTCTGTCGAACGGACGCGACGCGCGCTCCGGCTCGTCATTGCGGGTGCTCAGCGCCTTCATACTGGCAAATCCTGATAGGCCCATCGGCAGCACGGCCGCTTCGGCTCCGCCGCAAACAAACGCGTCCGCATCGCCGAACTTGATGATGCGCCAGGCCTCACCGATGTTGTGGTTCGAGGTGGCGCACGCGGTGACGATCACCATGTTGGGTCCGAGTAGGCCGAACTCCATCGAAATGATTCCGCTGGCGATGTTAGAAATCATCATCGGAATGGTGAAGGGGGAAACCCGTTTTGGACCCTTGTTCAGAAAAGTGCTGTGCTCACGCTCCAAGGTGGACAGGCCGCCGATGCCGCTGCCGACCATGACGCCGAAGCGGCGGGGATCGATTTTTGAAATATCGACTCCAGAATCCGCCATCGCCATTTTCGAGGCCGCCACTGCGAGTTGCACGTAGCGGTCGGAGCGGCGCGCATCCTTAGGGACCCCGAAATAGCCATCTGGCTCGAAATTTTTCACCTCGCCGGCGATCTTGCAATCGAAAGGGGTGACATCGATTTGGGAAATGGTGCTGATCCCGCTGCGTCCTTCCTTGAGCCCAGCCCAAGTGGTATTCAAATCGTTGCCAAGTGGGGTGATACAGCCGATACCGGTGATGACGACGCGTCGTTCGCTCATAATTAGTAGCGAAGTTTGGGGTCTTGCGGCCAGCCACGCAAGTCTCATGATCATTTTGCAAATGTCATTTGAAATAAGTAACTTGAGTTCGTGATGTGTGCCCTCCGGCCGGGCAGGGGATCTCGAATCGTGCGAATGGTTTGCTCCGCCGCGAAGATCGTTCCAGAATCCGCGCGCGTCCGCAGCGCATTGTTATTTCATGAAAATCACCCGGACCCTAGCGACCTGCAATACACCCGACGGGGCGAAACTCACGCTCCATGAGCACGACGGTCACTATTTTCTCAAGGTCGCCGGGTTGCAGTTGATGAGCACCACAGCGTCCTCCTCCGAGGAGCAAATGGCCGAGTTGTCCTGTGCCCGCCTGCCCGTGAAGCCGCGGGTGCTGATCGGCGGGCTTGGTTTCGGTTTCACGCTGAAGCGGGTGCTCGCGCTGACCGGATCCGACGCGATTGTAGAGGTTGCCGAACTGCTGCCGGAAGTGGTGGCGTGGAATCGCGAATTTCTCGGTGAGATCAATGGCAGACTGCTAGACGATCCCCGAGTGAGGATCCATATCGGTGACGTCTACGATCTCATCGACCGCTGCGGAAATGACCGTTACGACGCGATCCTGCTGGACGTGGACAACGGCCCGGACCCGTTCGTGCAAAACGTGAATGAGCGGCTTTATGCGAAGCCCGGCATCATTCGGATCAAAAACGCGCTGCAGCCAGGCGGGCGGGTGATTTTCTGGTCGGCGCATCCCGACAAGTCTTTCGCGAAGTCCTTGCAAGGCCTGTTCAAGCACGTCGAATGCATCAGTGCGAAGGCCTATCCTAAGGCGAAACGATTCACGCACACCTTGTTCGTGGCGGATCGGGATTGAGGCGGGGCTCAGGGCTTGTTTTTGATCAAACGGAAGCGGTCATGGTAGACCCCTTGATTGAATTTCCGGCAACAGTCATAACAAGCGACGGCACGCTTGATTGGCTTCACGCGATGAATCACTGCGAAACAGTTGGAGCAGATGTAGGCGTGATTGCGCTTCATTTTGCGACGCTCGAAAGGCAGTGTGTGATAGGGTTGCTCCCCGGCGATCCCGAGGTCCACGCAGGCGGCCTGCCATTCCGGTCCGTGAGGATCGATCCGTCGGCGGCCACAGCGTTCGTAGGCGACGAGGTGGGCGAGTTCGTGCTTCAGGGTGCGCCACAGTTCCTCCGGCTCGCAGTCCCTGAGCTTGGGATTGAGCTCGATGGCCCGGTCCGGCCACCACGCACGGCCCGCGGTGGTCTGCATGCGGGGGTTCCAAGAGACGCGGACCTTGCGCGCCAGCTCATGGAGTCCAAGGGTTTTGGAGGATTCACAGCACCATGCAGTTAGACCGCTGTCTTCGCGGGGTGGCTTGGTTTGCGGAGTCTCCTGGGACTTCAAAACGCGGAACCATGAAGTCCAGCGGAATTCAAGTTGCGGCATGCTTCCTCCCATTGAGAGAACGCCTACCAGCTTTACTTGGAGATGGCAACAGGCGCTTGTCGGTGAATGACATTTTTTGGGAAATTTTTCAAAGTCGGAGCCGGACCCATCGATGGTCGTGCCACGCTAACCCATTCTTGATTTGTTAGAATGCCGCGCATGAGGATTTGCGATTCACCTGCAAGCCTGCTGGCCCGGAGTGGAGGTCGAATGTCCGGGAGAATGCCATCTCGCCATCCGGCTCGCAGCAGGCTGCACGCAGTCCAAGTCACCCCACGGCTCGGACGCGCAAGCCAAGGAGTCATTTCACACCCGTCCTGATGCGCGGGCGATGTAGGGAAATTTGACCACATCGAAACGTGAAATTTCCCCTTTTGGATGATTCTGGTTGCGGGCTTCGACCAATCTGGTAACCACGCTGCATGATGGAATTGAACCCTAACCCGTCGGGCGCATCGCTCTTTTCGAATCGCTGGTCGCGCCGCTTGGCCCAAACCCGTCCGATTCGTAGAATGGCGCTGTTGGCAATGGCGGTCCTGTGCTGCGGTGCTGCGAATGCGAAAACCGTTTACGTCAACGACGCGATCGTCACCCCTGGCAACGGGAATTCCTGGGCAACTGCCTTCAAATACCTCCGCGATGCGCTGGCGGCCACGACGACCAACGATGAGATTTGGGTGGCGAAAGGCACTTATTATCCCGACAACACCCTCGGCATTGACACGGATTTAATCTACGGTGACCGCGAGGTGTCTTTCCAAATCAAAGGGCAAAAAGTCTACGGTGGCTTTGTCGGCACGGAATCCCTTTTGACTGACCGAAATCCGGTGTTGAACCCGACCATTTTGACAGGAGAGATCTGGCCCGGGCAGATTCTTTACTCGTCCTTTCATGTTGCGTCAGTGCTTGCGGATTCGACTTTGGACGGCCTGACCCTCCAAAATGGCAACGCGAACGGGTCACTCTCTTGGATTCTGCCAAGAATTCCAGCTTACGACAGTGGCGGCGCTTGCTACGTGACCAAGGATAAGGTCCTGACCTTGCAGGGATGTACTTTCCGTAACAACCGCTCCGTGGAGTTTGGAGGAGCCATCATGATCGAAGGGGGAGACTCTTCCTCATCCGCTGGGAGGGTCATCGCCACGACTTGCACCTTTGATCAAAATCTAGTCAACTCTACTCCCCTAGGGCCAAGCAGTTGTAAAGGTGGAGCGATTTTCGGAAACGTCACGGCAACCAATTGCACATTCACTGCGAACCAAATCACGGCCGCGGTGGGAGCAAGTGGTGGTGCCATTTTTGGCGACGTCAACGGGACAAACTGTGTTTTCACCGGCAATACACTGACCACCAGCGTGGTGTTACTTGAAGCCAATGCTTCGGGTGGTGCGATTTCAGGTGATGTGATCGGCAAGAATTGCACCTTCACTGCAAATACCGCCACGTCCACTGTCGCCTCCGGCGGAGCCATCCGCGGGTCTATTGTTGCTGCCAATTTCGTCTTCTCTGCTAATTTCAGCACCGCAGGTACCATCGCTGACCTACTCGACGGGACTGGTGCCGGTGGGGGGGGAGCCCTTTATACAGAAGAAGGTTCTTCGAGCTTGGTAAATTGCGTTTTCGTAAAGAACACCAGCGGCATCCGCGGTGGCGCCATCGTGGCCGGGACAAGTTCCACTTCATCCTCCCTTCTAGTCACGGACTCCACCTTCCTGGACAACGGAGTTGCCACCACGGGCTCCAAAGGGGCGGCGCTTTGCTGTATGGGGATTGTCCGGATTGCGAACAACATCTTCTGGCATACCGTCGCCACTTCCGGTGCCTTCAATCAAAGTGATATGATCAGCGTGACCAAGGGCGGCGTGCTGAGAAACACCTATGATAATTATCCCGTATCCACGGAGTTTGCCCGCAATGTGGTGAAACTGCGTGCCTTGGCGATCACCACGTTTCGCGGTGCGGATTCCTACATTGGTGATCCAGTGGATAACCTCGTCGCCGGTGATCCGCTGTTTTTCAACGCTGCCGATCCAGACGGTGTCGATAACCTTTGGAGAACGGCGGACGATGGGTTGCGCATCAAGGCCGGTAGTTCGGCGATTGGAACGACCAGTACCATCATGAATCGCGGCCGGCTCGTCCCGTACCGCAACTTTTTGCTCAAAGACACTTTGGACATTGATGGCGATGGTGACGTGACCGAACTGACTCCTGCCGATATCGCCGCCTATTCACGGGTGCAAAACATTCTAGTTCCACTTCCTCAAGTACTGACTCCCTACCTTGACATGGGTGCTTACGAATACGGTGACTTGTTGAACGCGCCGGAAATTTCTGTCGAGTATCCTGCCGCAACCATCTTGGTCGATGGGACGTCCACGATTGATTTCACCGCACTTGCGAGCGTTTCCACGACCTTCGTGATCAAAAACTTGGGTGGGTCGGATCTCAAGACCCTTTCCATCACCGGTGACGGAGTGAATATCTCCGACTTCAAATTCAGCCAGCCCGTCATAGCAGTGGTGCCGGCGGGCAGTAGCACCACTTTCACCGTCACCTTCGCACCGAGTGCGGTCGGAGTTCGGAACGCGGCGATTCACATCGTGAGCAACGATGCCAATGAAAATCCTTTTGATATCAATCTTACAGGAACCGCCCTCTTGCCTGACATTGCCGTCGAGTATCCTGCGGGGACTCCACTCGTGGATGATAGTTCAACGGTGGATTATGGAATCGTTGGATTGTCTGGCACCTCGACAAGAACCTTCACGATCAGAAATACCGGTCTAGGAAATCTCTCAATCCTCAATATTTCGATCGCTGGCGCAGCTGCCTCAAGTTACGTCGCCACGGCACCGGGTTCGACATTCCTGACCGCCGGACAATTCACGACGTTCGACCTGACCTTCACGGCCTCCGCGATTGGAGTTCAGGCAGCGACCTTGATCATCGAAAGCACGGATCCGGATGCAGAGGCTTTCTTCAGCATCGATCTCACGGCGAATGTCGTCGGGTCTCCTGAAATCTCCGTCAGACAACCGTTCTCTCCTGAATTGGTGGATGGTGATATCAATGACTTCGGCCCGGTGGTAATCGGCTCGACTTACAGCAAGACTTTCACCGTCAAAAATACGGGAACGGCTACGTTGAAGAACATTGTCATCTCCCTTACTGGCTCCGGCACCTTCAGCCAGACCGTGTTCCCCGTCACCAAACTTTTGCCGGGAGCACAAAAAGATTTTATCGTGACTTTCAAACCGGCTGGGGCAGGCGACAAGACCGCGGCCCTGCAAATTAAGAGCAACGACTTCGATGAAAGCCAAATTGACGTCACCTTGATCGGCAGCGGCATTTCTAAATTCGCCAGTAGAAAAAGGACTGCGGCCGCCGCGGCGTCTTTGGTTCCGACCTCGCCTCTCCAAGCCAACGCCACGTCGCCTGTCGCTGATACCATCAAAAGCGTCTCAGCTCCCGATGGCAGCAAATACCTTGTCCTCACCGTCGAGAAAACCGCGGGTTGGGCATTGTCGCCACACACGGTGCAGGTTTCTTCAAACCTCGTCGATTGGTTCAGCGGCGCGAAGCATACGACCATTCTCGTGGACAACGGCACGACGCTGAAAGTCCGTGACAACACTCCGATCGTGGAAGGTCAAAAACGCTACATCCGCCTGAAGTAATAGGGTGCCTTTTACCACCGCATGAGTGAATCGACGTCCGCTATCGAGGTCTGCATCGCAGGGACCGGCAGCTATCTCCCGGAAAAAATCCTGACCAACGCCGAGTTGGCGAAGCGGGTGGACACCAGCGACGAGTGGATCGTCACCCGCACCGGCATCCGTGAACGGCGGATCGCGGCGGATGATGAGTTCACGTCCCATCTGGCGACCAAAGCTGCTCAGCGGGCGCTCGAGCAGGCGGGGCTCGCCGCCGAGGACATCGAGTTGATCATTGTGGCGACGATCACCCCGGACACGCCGACGCCGGCCACGGCCTGTTACGTGCAGAAAAATCTCGGAGCCTTCAACGCGGTGGCGTTTGATATTTCCGCCGCCTGTTCGGGATTTCTCTACGCGATGAAAATCTCGAAGCGCTTGATTTCCGACGGTGCCTTCAAGAATGCCCTGATCATCGGTGCGGAGAAACTCTCCACGGTCACCAACTGGGACGACCGCGCCACCTGCGTATTGTTCGGTGACGGTGCGGGTGCCGCCGTGCTGCGGGTGGCGAAACCGGGCGAAGGCGCCATCCTGGCGACGGAAATGGGAACCGATGGCAACCTGACGCATCTTCTCAATATTCCCGGCGGTGGATCGGCCTGCCCGATCACCAGCAGCAATGTGGACGAGCACCTTTTCTCGCTCACCATGATGGGCAAGGAAGTTTTCAAACATGCGGTCAACCGGATGAAGGAAGCGGCGGAAAAAGTCATCGAGCGGGCCGGCTTGCGGCCCGAGGACATTGCCTGCGTGATTCCCCATCAAGCGAACCTGCGGATCATCGACGCGATCGCTGACCGGCTCGCAGTGCCCAACGAGCGGGTTTTCGTGAACCTCGACAAATACGGCAATACCTCGGCCGCCGCGGTTGCCATCGCCCTCGACGAGGCGAATCGCAGCGGTGCCTTCAAGCGCGGAGAGCACATCGTTCTGGTGGTGTTCGGAGCGGGATTGACCTGGGCTGCGGCTGCCATCCGCTGGTGAGTGGCGGCCTTCCTCCCGCTTCCCGCAACGGGGTGAGGCGATCGTTCGAAAACTGCCGCAGTTCCGTCGGCATCAAAATCGAACTGGCGCGGAGGGTGTTGAATAAGCTCCGGCCTCGAAACAGTCTTTTGAGAGTTGACGGAACAGTGGCAGTTCTTAGGGTTTCCCATCGCATCACCCCATCGAAGCTCTTTGCATCAGAGCTAAAAAATAAGATCCAAGTTGCACAAAACCCCATGGTTTGACGAATCATCCTTATGTTGCCCTCAATTTCCGTTGGAACTTTCCGTCTGGACTCAAGCGTTGGCGAATTAACTTCCCTGACACTGCCTGCTGCCGATGTGATGGACCATGTGGGAGGCCCCAAGGAGAGCGTCAAGCGGAAGGTGTTGATTGTGCAGGGCGACTGGGAAGCAGGCATGTCGCGGCTGGCGTTGGATCTCAAGGATGCCGGGCATGAAGTGGGAAAGGTGTTTTTCTGCGCGCCTGACCTGATTTACAAATTCAGGGGTATCCAGACCCACCTGTATCGCAAGCGGCTGGCGGACTTTGAGGCCTGGCTTCGCGAGCTGGTCCAAACCGAAAACTACGACACGTTTTTCCTCTACAACCACTACCGGCCCTACAATCAGGTGGCTTGGAACCTCGCCGGGGAAATGGATCTCGGGTGTCATGTTTTCGAGCTGGGATTGATCCGCCCGAATTGCGTGACGGTCTTCAGCCGGAAGACGTTGCCGCTGCCGACGATGGCGAAGGCGTGGAAGAAACTGCTTCATGGAGCACCGCCGCCGGATCACGTGGAGACGCCAACGGCCCTTTGCCAAGTCAGCACCACCGCCAAGCTGCTGGCCTTCTGCACGAACTTTTTCCTCAGCCGGGTCACTTCACCGTTGTTCCCAAACTTCGTGGACCAGCGGGAAATGAAACTCGGCAGCCATTTCAAACACGGCGTGATCCACCTCTGGCGCTCCCTCGAACGCACCCGAGATTGCGAAATGGATCCGATCTTCGCCGGGGAATGGTCCGGGCAGTATTATGCCGTGCCCCTGCAGGTTCACAGTGATACTCAGATCACGAAATGCTCGGATTTCCAATCGATCGAGCAGTTCATTAAAAAAGTGGTGCGCTCGTTTGAGAAATTCGCCCCGGCGGATACCAAGCTGGTTTTCAAGGTCCACCCGATGGACCGCGGCTACAAGGACTACACCGATCTCATCGCGGGCCTCGACCATCGCCTCGGAGGTGGCCGGATTTTCTACGTTGACCGGGTGCAATTGCCGACGCTGCTCGGCCACTCGCGCGGGGTGGTGAATATCAACAGCTCGGTGGGTATTTCCGGGCTGGTTCACCATGTGCCGGTGATCACCCTGGGAATCGCCGTATATGACTTGGTCGAGTTGACCTATCAGGACGGCCTCGATGCCTTCTGGACCCAGGCGGAGCGCCCCAAGGGCCCGCGGGTGCGGCATTTCATCAATCTTCTTCTCGCGACCAGCCAAGGCCGGGGAACCCTCTCCCAGAGATGTTTCGATGTTGCAGGGCGCTGCAGGATTCAGTGGCCTGAGCCGTTCCGAAAGGAGTTCTTCCCGGACTATCCAAAGGCGTCTTCCAAGCCCGAAAAGGAATCCTGATCTGCCCGCCCTGCCGGCAACTCCGTCCTTGTGTCGGAAAGCTCATGACCAGTAGCAATGCCGCCGTGGATGGCCATGACCTTCTAAGAATTCCCCGGCGTGGTCGCCTCGGGCGACTCCTCGGGCGATGGGGCGAGGTTTCCGCAGTTGCCAAATATCTTCGTGTCGGCCGCAAGCGCTTCATCGCGCGTATCAAAAGCCCGCAGCAGGCCGAATGGATCGTGGAAATCCTGAAACACGACTGTGGACGTGATTTTAAGATCGCGTTAGAGACCTGGTCCCGAATCAGTCCGGTCACGACCCCCCCCCATTTCATAGCACTACGGACGGGCTCCAAGCGCTGTTCCGTCATCATCAATACGGTGGACCGTGCGGCGGACCTGGAACTAACACTTGCCTCCTTGAAGGCGGATTGGAACTCCGCCGACGAACTCATCGTCGTGCTCGGCCCCACCGCTGACCTCAGTGAGGAAATCGTCAGCCGCTCACCGGTCCCGTGTCAGTTGATCCATTGCCCCGAGCGAAACCTCGCCATTTCGAGAAATCTCGGACTGCAAGCGGCATCCGGACGTTTTGTTGCTTTCATCGATGATGACGCTTCGCCGGCGGCGGGCTGGCTTGATGCGTTACTTCAGCCGCTGGACGAGGATCCCAAGGTCGGGATTTCGGCGGGTTTCGTGCTCGATGGCAACGGACAGCACTACCTGAACCGCTATGTCGTAGCTGACACGCTCGGCCGTGCCTTCTGGCTGGAGGATGCCTCAGCGGCCCGGGAAAAAATCCAACAGCTCGGTCCGCAGCGCGCATTCCTCACCGCCACCGGCTGCAACATGGCATTCCGCAACTCCATGCTAGAAGTCATCGGCGGGTTCGATCCGTTCTATCAGTATTTTCTCGAGGAAACCGACTTGGTCCGGCGGGCGCTCACTGCCGGATTCCAATGCGCGATCTCACCGGACAGCAAGGTGCTTCACCGGCTCGGATCGAATACCGCCCGCACGCCCGGCTTCGATCCGGAAGGCCGGGTCGTCGTTGTTCGCAGTCAGATCCACTACATCGGGAAATTCGGGAAATCGACATTTCCAGTCGGCGAGATCGAAGCCTGTATCTGGGAACGCGTGCTTTTGGATCTGGAAAAAATCGCTTGGGATTGCAGTGGCAGCGCGCTGTGGGATTCGCAATGTGGCAAGCTGCAGAGGCAGTATCTAGCGGCTGTGGCAGCTGAATTAAGACTCGACTCACCCCCGGATTCATCCAGCCTTTCCGCCCCCTCGTGTCCTTCATAGAACCAATGCCTTGCAGCAATGTCACCGGTCACCCGAATTCTTGACCCGCTCCACGAGAGACGTCGACGGTTGTTCTGGCATCCTGCGGTGAAGGAAATGAAACGGCGGGCGGCACGGGCGTTCAACCATCTCACCCCGGTGTATGACCGGACCCAGTTCATCAAGCCGGGAGCCGAGCTGCTCATGACCATGGGGCGGGACGAGAACAGCCGCATTCCCTATTTCCTTGAGTATTACCGGAACCTCGGAATCGACCATTTCCTCTTTGTCGACAACCAGTCGGATCCGCCGATGGCCGACGTCCTCGCCAACGAGAGCGACACCTCCCTGTGGCATTCCGAAGAGGCCTACGCGGATACCCGCTTCGGCGTGGACTGGATGAATGCGCTCCTCGGTGCCCATGCCGTTGGCCACTGGACGCTGACCGTCGATCTCGACGAGTTCTTCGTCTATCCGTTCATGGAAAGCCGTTCGTATGGCGAGCTGCTTGCGTTTCTAACCGACTCCGAGCGGCTCAGCTTCTATACCCAGCTCGTGGATATGTATCCGCAAGGGCCGATCATGGATGCGCATGTTCCGCCGGGCAGGGCTCCACTGGAATACGCACCGTATTTCGACCAATTCGGCTACTACTCGATCAAGGGCGGACACGAGGACACCTTCGTTCGCGGCGGCCCCCGCTTGCGCGCGTTCAACACGGAGAACTTCAGCGCGGCACCCGCACTGAACAAAACTCCGTTGATCAAATGGCATTCGCGCTTCGCCTATTACCTGAGCACCCATGTCGCCTATCCGGCGATGCTTAACCACGCGCACAAGAAATACCATGAGCCGACGGGAGCCTTGCTGCATTTCAAATTCGTTTCCTCGTTCCAAGAGAAAATCGACCACGCACTCCATCACAAGAATCACTACAACGACTCCAAGGAGTATCAGAAATATCTCGATCAACTGAAAACCTCCGAAAATTACTCCCTCTTCTCGCCGGTATCCACGCGCTATGAAGGAACCCAGTCACTGATCAAGGCTAACATCATGACGTCCGGCTGTTGGAAGTAAGTAGTCGGACGTTTCAAATGCATTCATGAACCTCGGATTCATCATCCTCGCCCATCACCAACCGGACGCCATCCGGCGCTTGGTCGATCTGTTGGCGACCGATGGCAACCGTGTGGTCATCCATTTCGACACCAGCGCCACCAAGCTGGACCAGCAGGCCGTGGCGCGGATCGCTGCGGAAAAGCCGGATCAGGTCACCGTGATTTCAAAAGTCCACTGCGTCTGGGGTGAGTGGAGCCTTGTCGATGCCGTGCTGCATGCCCTGCGCGAGTTCGAGAAACTCCCGAAGCAGCCGGAATACATCCACCTGATGAGCGGCGCGGATTTCCCGATCCGCCCGGTTTCCGAGCTTAGGGAATTTCTCCGCCGCAATTCCAACCGGGATTTCATCGAGTGCTGCGACATCACCCAGAAAACCTGGGTCAAGGGCGGCCTCGGCTCCGAACGTCTGCGGTTTTTCTATCCGTTCAACTTTAGAACCAGCCGAAGAGCTTTTGATCGGTTAGTGCGCTGGCAGCGGAAACTCAAGATCCGGCGGCGGCTGCCGATGGACCTGAAAACGCACATGGGTTCGCAGTGGTGGACTCTACGCTGGTCCACCTGCAAGAAGGTGCTGGATTTCACTCGCGATCATCCCGAGGTGCCGAAGTTTTTCAGATCCACCTGGATTCCAGACGAATCGTACTTCCAGACGGTCATCGCGAAAATCATCCCCAAGTGGCAGATCGCGGATCTCCAGTTGATGTTCCACCACCTAACACCTGCCGGGCGGCCCTACGTTTTCTACAACGATCACCTGTCGCTGCTCCGACGGCTGCCACACTTCTTCGTGCGCAAGGTGTCGCCGGAAGCATCCGTTCTGCTGGAGAGCCTTTATCGTCAGGACGGCCACGCCAAGCCGATCCCTCAGTTGAAGGCGCTGGTGAAAACCCGCGACCTGATCCAAGCGAAGATCGACGAGAACCACATCTTCACCACCGGTGTTCCCGGCTACTATCAGGACAAGCAGCAGGTGCTTGTCGTCAAGGGCGATGATCAGGGAGTCCTGCCAAAACCGCCCGTCGTGCGTTCCCCGATCACCCGTCCGGTGGTCATGCTTTTTCTCGAAAACACCGATCACATCGAGGAACTCGAGCGGATCACGAAATCCCATTCCGGCCTGTGCTGGCTGGGCCGGCCCTTCGCGCCGAAAGCCATCCGGATGCCCGAGGAGCAGCTGGCCCGCATGGGGCTGACCGTCCGCAGCTGGCAGACCCGCGACGGATTTCCCAGGCAGTTCTGCCGTTACCTGGTCGATGCGACACCGGCGTCGATGATTCCGGTGATGGTGATTCATCCGCTGGAATCCCGCCCGGATCTTGAGGTTTTTGACAAGGCGGAACGGCTGCTGCCGGTGCAGGTGATCCCGCCGGATTCGATGGCGCATGTTGTCACCCGGGTGAAGGCCTCGTTGTTCGAGATCTCGCCCCGCATCCTCGCCCGTACGGTGCAGGTTCCGGCCGACCGGATCCCAGCGATGTTCGAGGCGCTGCTGGCCGACCCGTCGTCGGGGGTGGCGATTCGTTAGAATTTCATGACCGGCAGCTGCGCCTTCTCCGCCTGATAGTGGGCGAGCAGCGCTGCCCGTTCATCTGCTCCGAACGGGTCGAATTTCTCAGGATGCTCCGCTAACGGATAGAGCCGTTTGCCGACTTCGGTCACCAGATTGGGCGGAAGGGATTTACCCGGAAGTTGCTGGAAATCCCGGATGAACTCGATGGCCTTTTTCGAAAGTGACTCGCGAACTGGAGTTGAAACAATTTTCAACGGCACCTTCACGCCAGCCAGCATCGCAATCACTTTGTAGGGATGCGCTATCGTATCCTTGAAATCCCACAGCGTGACGTTCTGCGCCCCGAAGGCAGTGCTCAGGCCTTGGTGAACATCGGACCATAAGGAGGGGTATTTTCCGTAAAAATCCGAGATTATTTCGAACGGGAAATAGTAATTCCTCCGGAGGATTTCCGAATAAATCGAGGTAAGGAATCCGGGGTATTCGCGGATCGAAAACGAAACCTTGATGTTCGGTCCAAGTTCCTCGTGGACATGTTTCCAATTGTCCGGGATCGAGTTGTAAACTGTGCCCTCCTTGAATCTTCTGGGACTTCCCATTAGATTTTCGTCAGAGATCAGGACGGTGTGGCAGCCTTCCAGGCCCTTGCTATTCAGTTCATCAAGGATCGTCTTGCGGCAGGATTTCAAGCTGGAGATGTTCCGGGACGCCTTGGAGAGTGCGATGATCTGTTTGGAAAGGCTGACTCGGGTCTGGGCCAAAGGCAGGTAAAGAACACCGTTCTTCAGCAAGACCTCTTTATGAGTCGCCAAAATCTGTTGGAGATAGGTGGTGGCGGTTTTGTGGGCTCCCAGATGCAGATGAATCTGGCGGTCACCGAGAATCCCCAGCTTCTTCGATTTGCCAAATTGCAGCAGGCGGTTGAACATGATGTGCGTGTGGGGAGATTCGGTGAGGTGAGAATGCAACCGTAGCGTCAGGTGAGCGAATAGAATTCCTCTCCAAAGCGCTCTTTCAGGAAACCGGACTGCGGAGCCAGGGATTCCGCCAGATGCTGGAGGACGGCGGAAGGAACTTTCGCCTCACGGGTTTCGTGGACCCGGTTGCCGATTCCCGAGTAGCTGGGGAATCGGGAAATCCCAAGGTGCGCTTCGATTTGGCTGAGGAATCTCGCCGGATCCGCTTTGACCAGCTTGTACGGGAGATACAGAATGTTAGCCTTGGGAAAAGCCGCCTCCCACTGCGGAATGTAGGTTTTGTAATCACCGCGTTGCGCGATCACAGGATCCTTGGCGGAAGCAATCCAGAAATCCACCCCCTCAGATTCCTTGCCACGCCGGGTCAGATTCATCTTCAGTTGGGAGAGCGCCCGATCCACTGGATTGCGGATGATGTAAATGAGCTTCAACTCCTCACCTAACAATTCCTTCACATGGCGGATGCCTTCCGGTGGGATCGTGCAGTATTCCGGGGTGACATCCCCCGTTTTCTTACCATGGGCTCCCGGGCGGTCGAAACAGGAGCGGTACCAATCTTCCGTAAAAGGACGTTCCATGGCCAGGTCCACGAGATACTTGAAGTGATCCAGATGGATCGCCTCGTGTTCGACATGCCATTTCAAAGCATCGCTGACCCCCTTCTTGATGTGGTTCAAGGTCCACGCACGGTTTTCGGGGACGTAAAGATGATCAAAAAAATGAATCTCCTTGAGAGGCGGCATCCAGATCTCGGGGTGCTGGCGGAGCATGACCCATAGCCACGAGGTCGCCGCCTTTTGGGCACCGATGCAGAGAAATGAAGGGAGGGTCGAGGACGCAGGGTCTTTCATGAGAAGAAATGATGGGTGCCGCCTTGCCGGCGCTTGGCCGGCCAGACCGGCGTTGGCAGTCATGGCCGGTGCGAGAAAGCTGGTTTTTGTTAGGGCTACGGTTTCCGGGGGGTGGACTTGCTGGCGATGGACAGAAGTTCGTCGTAAATCCGGTACTCTTTTTCCATGGAGTCCTTGATGCGCAAAATGTCCTCTTCGGTAAATCGTGCGAGCGCGTCTTCCGACCGGACTTTGGCCTCATGACGTTTTTCGTAAAGGTCTGCGGCCACAGATTCGGAAGCCCCGGCCAACCTGGTGTAGCCATTGATGAAATCGTCCATGTGATCCATCGAGCCGATCAGGTCAAAGCTGCCACGGTGGCTTCGGATGGTTTGCGGATTCTTGAAATAGAATGCATAGTTCCAACGCAGGTGGGTAATGGCCTTCATCGTGTAGGCGACGGCGGATTTGCTGAATTCGTCATCGGCCAAGATGGCGTCCAGCAGTCTTCCGATGGATGGGAAAAGGTTGAAGGCGGCGGCCTCGGCAGGTGTCCAGACGCTGTGGTAGGTGGGGCGGCCTTGGCGAATCCGGGAGTTGAATCCGCTGATCATGCGGGACAGGGGATCACGGAGAACAAAGCTGATCCTGATGTCCGGGAAGTGCTCGAGGATCTCCTCCATTTTCCATCCATGGCTGAACACGCACGGACTGTGGTAACCGCGTTCGTGAAGAGACCGGCCGAACGCATTCACACCGGACCCTCCGGTTTTCGGAATGTGCAGGAATCCGTGTTCTTTGGACCTTCCGTTCTTGAGCTGGTCCTTCACTTTCTGGACCTTTTTGCCTTTTTGTTTTTTAGCGAACATCGGGAATAACTTCTGTGGGGGGATTACAGGATTTGCTTCAGGAAATCAGGCCCGAAACGATCGGTTAGATAGGCATACTGGGGTTCGACCATGGACTTGATCTTCGTGACAATGGCCTCGTCGATCGTCGTTCCCGCATTCCGCGTCTGGTTGACCGCTTGGGTCAGCTTGGGGTATTTATCGAACTTCGGCAGCCCGAGATGCGCCTCCACATCGCGCATCACACCGGTGGGGTTTGCTTTTACCGCTCCGAACGGGATGTAGAGGATTTGCCGTGGATCGAAGTGCTTTTCCCAAGCCGGGATGTTGGTGGCGTAGTCCCCACGTTTCCTGAACAGCTTCTTGGTCACCAGGCTCATCAGATCGCCGGTCGTGTCCTTTTCGAGCTTCGCCCGATTGTCCCGCTGCATTCGGAATGACGACAGCGCCCGCGCGAGCGGATCGCGGATGATGTAGATCAGCTTCACGTCGGGCAGGAGCCGCTTCACATGCTCGGCACCCGCCTCGCCGATGGCGGAATAGAGGGGCGTGCATTCGCCTTTGATTTTATTCTTCGGCGCGATCGAGAAAATGTGCTGGTACCAGTCATCGGTGAAGGCGAAATCCGGGTTAAGCACGCGCTCGAAGTATTCCTTCCGGTCGGGATTCTTTTCTAACATGGTCCGTCCGCGTTTCTGATAGATTTTCAGGACGCGGGCTTTTCCATAATCGAGATAGACCGAATCAAAGTAATGCAATTCCTTGACGAAGGGCGGGGTCCAGATCCGCGGATGTTTCTTCAGATTCGCGATCAGCCAGGTGGTTCCCGCCTTCTGTGCGCCGATGCATAGGAAATCAATCATGGTTTCGTCGGTGTGATAACTGGTGAGGAGTCGCCCAGGAAGCTGGAGGGCGGCAAGAGGTCAGACTCGCTCTAAAATCGACAAGGCGAGGACACGGAGGATGAGGAATAAGAGAAACCCCACCACCAAAATGACCGCCGTGGAGTAGGTGCGGCGCGGGATCGCAACATCCTCCGGCAGATAGGGAACTTGGATGACCGTGAAGAACTTGGAGTTTGCGATGGCTTCGACACGGTTCTTTTCGAGCATGGTCTCGGCACCGGTGCGGAGGCGGGTGGCAAAATCGATCTCAAGGGTGAGTTGCTTGAACTGGAGCAGGATCTGGTTCATCCGGTCCTTTTCCGGACCTGATAGTTTGGCGGATTCGATGTCGATCAACTCGTTGACGGACCGAATATGGCTACGGAGGGTGGCGATGCGCGGGGAGTTGGGCGAGTCACGCAGGATGGAGGACAATTCCGCTTCGGAGCGCAGCAGGTCGAGTCTGAGTTCTTGGACGGCTTGGAGGTTTGCGGAAATCACTGCGTCCGGGTTGATGAGGTTGTTCTCATTCTGGAGGGTAATCAGCTTCTTATTGAGTTCCTCCACCCGTTTCGCGGTGTGCTCCACCTCGCTGCGGACAAAACCGAGCTGCTGGTCGGCGATCTGTTGATTGATCACATTGATGAATTTTTCCGCCTGTTTCAAAAGGGTGGTCGCGATGTCCTTGGATAACTGCGGACTGAAACTGTCCACGGTGATGACCGTCATTCCGGTTTCGGAATCGAAATGGGCGATAATCCTGTTTCGGTAATATTCCAGACGCTCTTCAAGATTGGCGTCTTTTTTCATCCGGAAAACGTAATCGGTCTTGGGCGAGGTGTAGTGCGCGATGAGATCAAAACGCTTTTCGAGCTCCAACAGAAGGTCTGCCGAATTGATGTAGCCGATGGCAATTTGTGAGTCCACCGACCCGGAATCGGAGAGTCCCGGCAAAGCGAGTGAAAGCAAGCCCGAGTCCACGCTCGATGAGTTTTGCTGCGAGATCTTGAACTCCGCGGTGCTGATGAAACGGTCCTGGGTGGAGAGCCAAAGATAAGCAATGGCGGCGGCCAGCGCGAGGGCGTAGAGCACGCCGAGAGTGCGGACGATGAACCGGGAAAATCCGGCTTTGTGTTCGGTGTGGATGTAAGATGCGCTCATCAATTTGGAGGTGAGGATGGATCGGTGGGGTTGTTGAGTTTCTTCTCGAGGCGGCGGGCTTTGCGCCGTTCCTTTTTGGCGGACTTTTCCGAAGGTGATTTGGTGCGGTCTTTGCCCTCCCGGTTTTTCGGGTTCGAGTTGTTCCGGTGTTCCTTGACGTATTCGTTGTAGGCTTCGATGCCATCATCGATATTCGGATAGAAATCAGCCATTCCATTCCGCATGAAGAGGGCGGATTGGCAGGATTGCTTCAACATCTTGATGTTGTGGGAAACGAAAATCAATGAGGCGTGCTTGCGGATGCTTTCGAACGCTGCCTTCGCTTTCTCCCGGAAAATCGTGTCCCCCACCGAGGTGAGTTCGTCGATGAGATAGACGTCGAACTCGAACGCCATCGACAATCCGAAGCTGAGACGGCCCCTCATTCCCGAGGAATAGGTGCCTACTGGCATGTCGAAATACTCACCGATTTCGGCGAAGTCCACGACCAAGCTGATGACATAGCGGGTTTCGTCGAAGTTGAGGCCGTTGATCCTGCAAACGAAGAGGACGTTCTCGCGGCCTGTTAGCGAGCCTTGGAATCCGGAAGTCAGGCCAAGCGGCCAGGAGATATTCTGGTCGGTTAGGATGGTGCCGCTGTTCGCGGGTTCCTCGCCGCCGATCATCCGCAGAAACGTCGACTTTCCCGCGCCATTGGGTCCGAGGATGGCGAGATTGGTCCGGCTGGGGATCGTTAAGGAAACGTTGTTTAAAACGTAACGCAAGCCACCCTTGACCGGGTAGTATTTCGTGAGATTGCGGATTTCGATCATGTGGCGGGACGATCTAGCGCTGGCTCAGGTAATTCCGGTTCCCGTAAAATAGGGTGAGGCCGATGGCAAGGACGACGACTGCGAAAACGGCCGGATAGATCATGTTCGCGTCCCCCGCATTGTAGTAAGGAAAGAGCGCCTTGCGGCTCAGTTCGATGGTGTGAACCAGTGGATTGTAAAGCAGCCGATTTTGCGCGCTCAACGGCAGCGCGCTTAAGGGGAACAGCACGGCTGAGATGAAAAGTAGGGGGCGTTGGATGATCATTACCAGCTTGTCCACTTCATTGTAATAAGCGGATGCGACACCGAAGATCAGTCCCAGGCCGCAGCCGGTGCACCAAGTGAGCAAATGACAGGCCAGCACGATCTGTAGGTTGGCCAGCGAGACAAAAATCCCAAAGAACATGCCCAGCAAGCAGAACAGGGAATAGGAAAACATCTGACTCATCAACTCGAACAGGAAACGGGCGATGAATGTATCAAGCGGCCGGACGGCCGGATAGACCAGAAGCCCCTTGTTCGAGCCGATCGCATTGATCCCCATGTTCATCGGGCCGGTGAGCAGTTTCATCAGCAGAAAGCCGTTGAGCACAAAGAACGGGTAGGGGATTTCCGGCACGCTGCGTTGGGCGAGGCTACCGATGAGCACCCCGACGGTGAGCACGCCGAGCAAGGGTTCGACAAGCATCCAGAAGAACCCGAGCCGATATTCGCCGAAGCGGGTGGAGACCTCGCGCCTGAGAAGCGCGCCGATCACGAGTCGCTGGGTCACCCATGGTGAGTGTTTCGGGATGGAAATAGGCGCGGCGGGCATGACGATGGTTCCGGTTGGAACGATTACCGGTTAGATTTAGTGAGGGAATAAGCGGCGACGGTGTTATACATCAGCCGGGCCTTTTCCGCGGAAACCCCGTAGGCGATCATCAGATCATAAAACATCCGGTCGGCTTGGGCCCGGGTGACGCCGGGCTGGGTGAAGAGCCAGTCATGAAACACCGCGGACCAGGTTTCCTTGTATTGCACGCCATCGCCTAGGGAGCCTTTGAGGAAGGATGGCACCGTTAGGCCGTTAGAGGAGTAGCCGGCGGGAACCTGCCATTGGCGGCCGCCAAGGTTCACGGTCCAGGGTTTGCGGACCCGGTAGTGGCCGTTGGCCAGTTTTTTCAGCTGTGGCGCGTCAGGAACGGGTGCCGAAACTCCCACTTTCCGGGAAACGGTGGAAGGTGGCGCTCCTGTGTAAGGAGCGCCCATGGGTGCGCAGCCGAAGAGCAGGACGCAGGGAACGAGGGCTTGGCGGAGGCGAATCTTCAAGAAATTGAGATGCAGATTATTGGGAGACGCGGTCGATGTTGTAAGCCGCCTGCGAGAGTTGCGAGAACGGCAGGAGCTGGGCGATGAGTCTGTTCCAACGGGCCAGCGGCGCCTCCGTCACATAGACCAGATCCTCGCCCCGGATCGGAAAGCGCTGGGTCAGGAACATGGCTCCCGGATCCTTGAGATTCACGGTATACACCCGGTCCGGATTTCCTTTTCTGAAAACAAACACTCCGGATGGATCCGAGGTGCGCACGTCGAATCCCGCCGCAGCACCCAGTGCGTCTGCAAGGGTGGGGGATGGCACCGGAAACGGCACCGTGGTGGGTTTCACGATGGCTCCCATCACGTAGAAACGGTTCGCCATGTCCGTGGTGACACTCAGCAGGTCACCTTCTTCCACGGGAAATGCCCGTTGCCGGAATCCCTGATAGTCGAATATGTAGTCCTGAGCATTTCGCCGCAGGGTATATTTATAAAGGTGCTCTGCCTCGACCGGTCCACCCGATGCGGCGAGCAGATCCAGCGAGCTGATGTTGCTCTTTTCGAGCGGAATCGGACCGGGGCTTTTCACTTCTCCGATGACGTTGGCCGTGCGCGAGATGCGGTTGGAGCGGGTCACCGAGGCTTGTGCAGTGTTGGAAATCGGCTTCAGTTTCTCATTCAAGCTGGATGAAATGGCCGACAGGCTTTGGTTAAGCACCTGGATTTCCCCCGCGTAGGGGATGGTCACCAGCCCATCCTCCGGCACCTCGACCGGGCCGAAATCGTAGGGCACGCCGCGGGTGAAGAACGGACTCTGCTCGGTCAGGTCGGTGATGACGAAGTGGAGATTGTCGCGGGTCCGGACCTTGTCGGAATAGCCACCACCCTTGATCCGGGGAGGAATATCTCCCATGCCGTAAGTGCGGCCCGCCGCTGGCAGGTCGGCCCGGGATTTCACCTCGATCAATTCATACTGCGCCTGCTCGCCCTCGATGGCCGATTTCTGCGGGCCGGTCTGGGACATGTAAGCGCACGAAGTGATCAGGGAAAGGCAGGTCAACGGGAGAAGTCGGCAAAGGGACCGGTCTTGAGTCATGGGATGGCAGGGATGAATGCGAGGTTTCAACGAGGAAAGCGTATCCGGTTGACCGTTGGACGCCGCAGAAAGGAAGATGATTTTGACGCTGCCATGTCAAGCCCGGTGGCGGTTGCTGCCTCACCATTCAATTGATTTTGTGAAACATGGAAACTTGGAGTATCGGCTTGGACCCCACCGTGTTTCTGCCCTAGAACTCCATTCCCAAGAGACGCATGAGAGTTTTCGACATCACCCGCTTGTGCAAGCGAGCGACCTTTCCCGGACCCAGCGGCATCGACCGGGTGGACCTAGCTTACCTCAAGCATCTGCGGACGATGGGATCCGTCGAATACATCGTCAACAGCGCGGCCGGATTTTCCGTGATCGATCATCGGCTGGGAGAGGCGTTCGCCGACAAGCTCGAAGCCGTCTGGCGGGGTGAGCAGGAGCCGTTCACCGAGCGGCAGCTAGCGCCGCTGTGCGACAATGCCCGGCGCGTAAGGATGGCTGGAAAATGGCAGGCGCGCCGCCGTGGCCTCGCCAACCTTCAAGCGTCCCGCAGCCTGCACGAACTCTGCGACTCCGGATTGGCGGCGCTCGACCTGCTGGACGTTTCGGCGGGTGAGGGTGCCTACCGGGTGGACCAACGTTGGCGCACCCAAGCGCGAGCCGGCTGCTTTTTCGGGATCTCTCATTCGATGCTCGGGCGCAGCGCCTATCTGTCAGCTCTCGCCCGCCACCGGGATCTGAAACGGGTGATGTTCATCCATGACACGATTCCCTGCGATTTTCCCGAATATTGCCGCGAGCTTGAGGGGCCGAAGCATCTGCTGCGGCTCCGCAACGCGTTCCGCTACGCCACCCACTTGGTGGTGAACTCGGAATACACCGCCGCGCGGATGGATCACTGGCGGGAAGCCATGGGCGCGCCTGAGTTGCCCGTCGCGGTGATTCCAATCGGCGTGGACCCCGGGGTGCTGGCCCACGCGAATGGCCAGACTTCCCCAAGTCCCTCGCCGCGGCCGTATTTCGTCATGCTCGGCACCATCGAGCCGCGGAAGAATCACGCGCTGGTGGTCCACCTTTGGCGGGAGTTTGCGGAAACCCTCCCGCCCGGAGACATCCCGGAGTTGTGCATCATCGGCCGCCGTGGCTGGGAAAACGAAGCGCTGTTTCGGATTCTCGACCGCTGCGAGGCCCTCCGTGGCCATGTCCGCGAGATGAACGACGTCCCTGATGCCGAGCTCTGGCCGCTGCTCCACCGCGCCCGTGCCATGTTGTTCCCCTCCTTCGTCGAAGGCTGGGGGATGCCGCTGGTGGAGGCATTGGCCATGGGCGTGCCGGTGATCGGCTCGAACATCCCGCCCTTTTTAGAAGCTGGCCAGGGCATTCCAACCTTGCTCTCGCCCTTGGATGGAAACGGCTGGTCGGAGGCCATCCGTGAATACTCCCGCGACGGCTCCCCCGCCCGCCTCGCCCAGATGGAGCGGATGAAAAACTACCGCCCGCCGACGTGGGACGGCCATTTTGCGAAACTCGCCGCTTTCCTCGACGAACCATCGCTCGCGCCATCGATCTAGCGGATGATTTTCGACACTTCGGGGATTTTCATTTCCTGCGATCCGTCCATGGTGGGTCCACGATGAACATCCTCGCACCGAACCTGCTCATCCTCGCGTCTGCCGGATCGGGAAAAACCTTCCAGTTAGGAAACCGCGTGATTGGCCTGGTGGCGATGGGCGTGGCCCCGGAAAAAATCGTCGCTCTCACCTTCACCCGCAAGGCCGCCGGGGAATTCGCGGACTCCGTGCTAACGAAGCTCGCGGCGGCCGCTGGCGACGAGACGGCTGCCGCCGCGCTGCGCAAGGAACTCGCACTGAACGATGCGGACTTCTCCGCTGCCTTGGAAAAGGTCGTCCGCGCGCTGCCCCGCTTCACGCTGGGGACCATGGACAGTTTCTTCTCGAAGGTGGTGCGCGGCTTCCAATACGAACTCGGACTCACCGGCGGAAAATTCGATTTGTTAGAGGGAGCCCGCGCGACTGCCGCTGCGGACGGAATCCTCGGGGCCATTCTCGGTGAAACCTTGGAAGCCGACCGGGGCGATGAATTCCTGCACGCCTTTCGCCGCGCGACCCTGGGCAAGGAGCAGCAGGGCGTGATCGAGGGCCTGCGCGGCTTCGTCAAAAGCTGGCAAAGCCGCTACCGCACCGCCCAAGGTGTGGAGTGGGGGCCCGCCGCGTTGGCGGGTGTGAATCTGGACGACTGGGAGAAACACAAACACGATCTCGCCGCCAAGGTGTCGCGTGGACTCGACGGCATTGAAACCAACGACAAGCGCCAACGCGCCGCGCTGGAGAAGCTGATCCTCACCCTAACGGACCACACCATCGGCAGCGGTAGCCTGGGTGGAATCACCGGCCTGTTAGCGAGCGTGATGGAAGCATCCGCCGCCACGTCTAACGGACCGTTGAGTGTCAAGTTTTACAAGGATTTCCAGATCAGTGGACCGGCCGGAGACGCGCTGCGCGAGATGGTCCATCTCGCCGCCCGTTGCGAGATGGCGGCCGCGCTGCAACGGACGCGCGCGGTGCGCGAGGTGGTTTCCGTTCACGACGCCCGCTGCGAGAGCCAGCTCCGCCGGCGCGGGTTGTTAGGATTCGAGGACGTTAAGATTCTGATGGGCGGATGGATGAAAAACGAAGACGCCCGCCTGCGGCGTGAGACCGTGGATTTCCGGTTAGATGCCCGCTACGAGCATTGGCTGCTGGATGAGTTCCAGGACACCAGTCGCGCCGACTGGGCGGGCCTGTTGCCGCTCATCGACGAGGCGGCGGGCGAGGTCGGTGGCTCGGTCTTCATCGTCGGCGACACCAAGCAGGCCATCTACGCGTGGCGTGGCGGCGAGGTCGGCCTGTTCGACGAGGTGACGGAGCGGTATCGGGGCGGGCTGGAAATCGCGGCGATGGCCGAGTCCTGGCGTTCCTGCCCGGAAGTTCTTTCCCTAGTGAACCACGTCTGCCGGGACACCCGGACGATGCACGAACTGTTCGGCAGCGTCGCGGATCGCTGGGACTGTCCCGAGCATGTTGCCACCTCCCGTTTGCAGGATTCCGCCAAGCGCGGTGAGGCGCGGGTCGAAGTCGTGGCGGGGAAATGGGAGGAACGCTTGGAGCGACTTGGTGGATTGTTAGGTGAACTCGGTGTCGGCGCGCGGCCGATGACTTGCGGGGTGCTGGTGCGGAGCAATTCGAAGGTGAGGGAAGTCGCGGATGACCTCCGTGCCAAGGGATTTGACGTCATCGAAGAAGGTCGGCGTGAACCTGCGAAGGATAATCCGGTAGGCATTGCACTGGGCCACCTGTTGAAATGGCTCGCGAATCCAGCGGACCATTTTTCGCGCGAGGTCGTGGAAATGTCGCCGATCGGCGGCGTCCTCCATGCGAGGTTCGGGGAGCATTGGCAGCAGGCGTGGGAGGGATTGTTAGGAAATGCGGCGGAGTCCGGCTTTGCGGCGATGGCCGAGGCGTTGATCGAGCCGCTCTGGTCCGGCTGGTCGGACTTCGGTCGACGCCGTGCGGGTGACCTCGTTTCCTCGCTCGCCCAACTCGACGCACAGGGCGGAGCGACCGCCCGGGAAGCGGCGGACTGGATCGAGCGGTTAGAGGTTTCCCAAAGTCCCGGCGTGGCTGCCGTCCAGGTGATGACCATTCACAAGGCGAAGGGGCTGGGATTCGACATCGTCATCCTGCCGGATGTCCCTAACAACAACATTCCCGAGGCCCAGCATTTCGATGTGGCGGAGGGAGACGGCTGGCTCAGCGAGACTCCGCCGAAATGGGCGCGCGGACTGATTCCCGAAATGCGCGCCGCGGAGGAGCGCTGGGGCGCGGCGCAGCGGTATGAATCGTTCTGCATGCTCTACGTCGCGCTCACTCGGTCGAAACGCGGGCTGTATGTCCTGTTAGAGTCGCCCTCGGAAAAGCAGGATGCGGACAAGCCCTCGCTGGCGAACTGGCTGGTGAGATCGCTCGAAGCTGACGGCCGGACCGGCATCGTCTATCAGGCGGGCTCGCCGGACTGGATCGACGCAATCCCGTGCACTCCGCCGGCGAAGCGGATCGCCGCATTTCCGGAACTGGCCGGGGCGACCCCACGCCGCATCCGGGCGACTCCGAGTGGTGGGAAAAACCGCAGCACCACCCCGGGAATGAGCTTCGGCAGCGAGGTCCACGCCGCGTTTGAAAGGGTCGGTTGGATCGACGAGGAAACGCCTCGCCTGCCGGATGGCACCGCCGGACAGCTCGTCACTGACCTTTTGAAAACCCCGGTGCTGCGCGGCTACTTCGAGCGCAACGGCAGATCCATCGAATGCCTGCGCGAACAACCGGTCGACGCCCTGCTCGATGGAAAATGGCTGAGCGGCGTGATGGACCGCGTCCATCTTCACCGCACCGCCAAAGACGCCGTGGATCTCGTTGAAATCATCGATTTCAAAACCGACGCCACCGTTGACCTCGCCGCGCTGGGCGAAAAATACGCAGGCCAGATGAGCTCCTACCGCGAGGTGATGCAACGGGCCTATCCGGACGCCCGGATCGAATGCGTGCTGATTTCCACTTCTCTCCGTCAGGCGTTGGCGGTGTGATGCCACGAAAAAGGCCGACACCCGTGAGGATGCCGGCCAGGTTGATTTTTATGGGAAATGCTGACGATCAATCGTCATCGCGAATTTCGACCGTGATCACGCTCTTGGGGCCGATTTCCGTGCCCTCGTTAGGCGCGCTCAGGACCAGCGTGAAGCTTCGGTTACCTTCCTTGATGGCATTGTTGAGAATGGTGACCGGAATTTCTATTTCGGTATCCCTGTCGCCGAATTCCACGGTGCCGCTGACCGGCGTGAAGTCACTGCTCTCGGTGGGCATCGTGGTGTATTCGGCCGAGGCAAATCCCTTGGTATTGCCGAACCGGGTGACATAAATGATGACCTGCCCCTCATCCTCGCGGACGCTGCGGGTCGGCGTTTTGAATTGGATCAGCGGAGCGGTGCCGATGTTGAACTTCGAGCCACTTCGGAACTTGATCGTGCCGTTGATCTTGGCGGTTGATTGCACCACCACATCGACCACATCGAGATAGGCTTCTCCGGTTTTGGTGATTCCAGCCCTGACGGTGGCCGAGAGGTTCACGACTCCTTTAGGCAGGGTCAACTTTCCAGAAAAAGTCTTGTCGATGACGGTGATCGGCAGCTTGCCACCTGGGTTGGCGTAAATTCCAGAAATGTATTTTGAATTGCCTGGCGATAGGTTGTTCAAAAAAGTGCTGATCGGAATTCCTGTCAGTCTGGAGAAGTCTCCGGTGCCGACGCACGACCCCACCACCCCGTAGGAGTAGGAGTTGGATGCCGCCAGCAGCAGGTCGCCGCTGGAAACATGAATTTCGAGACCTTTCCCGAATTCCTTGCCGGCCAGCGGGACTTTGACGGATTGTTGAAGGGCGGATGCGGCAGCCATACCGAGACCGAGGGTCGCGATGATACAGACTCCGATGCGGGATTGAATGGTTTTCATTGGTTTGATGATTCGGGGTTGGTTTCAATTTTCGGGGAAAGCGTGCTCCGTCAGCAATAACGCTGGGGAAAGCACGATTACGGGAGAGGAGATTCAAGCTTCCAAAAAAGAATATCGCTTACGCGATGTTAGCGGTTTTGCACACCCAAGGCACACCAGTTTGTCCTTCCCGTCAATCCATTTCAGGGCAACCGGGGGCCAGGGCGATTAAGTGAGGGAGAAGGAAACCGCGAATGGACGCCAATGGACACGAATGGCTGATGGATTGAGCCGATTACCCCTCTTGAAATCAGGGGGAATCCTGCTCAAGGTGATTTTCCCAAGCCAAATGAATTGAATTCGCGTCCATTCGCGATAAAAAAGGCATGATCAACCACAGGTTTTCCCTAGCTTGATCATCCTGAGCTGGGTGGGCTTTCCACACCTGATTTCTAGGAGCCGTATCAAATCATTTCACCCACTCGGCCTTGGTGAAATCGATCGTTTCCTTGATCTTCGGTACGTTGTTTTTCCAATCGTTCTCATACTCGACGGAGAAATGGCCGTTGAAGCCCTGCTTTTTCAGCTCAGCGATGCAGGCGGCCACATCGACGACTCCCTGACCGGCGGGGACCACTTCCCCTTTTGGACCGAACTCGGACTTGTCCTTGAGGTGCACGCTGATCACGCGGCCTTCGAGGATGCGCAGGCATTCGATGGGTTTTAGATTGGAGGTACACCAGTGACCGAGGTCGGCACAGGCCCCGATGCGCGGATCGCGGCTTTCGACAACGCCGCGGATGTAGAGCGGGTTCCAGACCTTGTATCTCGGATTCGACATGGAGCCGCCGTGCTCATGGAAGGCAACCTTGATGTCGAATTCCTTCACCGCCTTCTCCCACTCCTCCACCAGTTCGGTGGACTCGGAGCAGACACTATAAAGCCCCATCTTCTTGGCAAACTCCATGATCTTGCGGATCTCTGCGGCATTGGAGGCTGCTACGACCCCGTAGTTGACCGGGAAAATCCCTTGGCGGGTGCACTCGTCCTTGAGCGCTTTGACGAGGTCATCGCCGGCATTGTGGGAGACCACCTCACCCTTGGGTGAGTCTGGACGCAGCTTTTGGCCGGGGTAAAACTCGATGGTCTTGCCGCCGGCCTCCTTGGTTTTTTCGATCGCCTCGAAGGCGCTGAATTCCTTGAAGGAATACGCCTGGCATCCAATGGCGAGGCCGTTTTCATAAGCTTCCTTTGGGATCGGAGCGGCGGTGAGATTCGCCGCTAGGGCGAGGCTGAGCAGGAGAATGGGGCGCATCATGGGTCCGATTTACGGCGCATTCATTAACGCTATTTCGAAAATGTGTCGGCGACGGGATAAAACTGGGCAGTTCGTGATTGCTCGAAGGCGACCGAGTTGAACCGTCGTTTCAGATGTTCAGAAAGGAGGGATGTTGATCCGACCTGCGATGTCTTGGGCCAGCATAAAAAAACGCCTGGTTTTCCGTGAGGAAAACCAGGCGCTGTGAAAAAGCTGTTGGAGCTGCGTGTCAGGGATCAATCCCAGCCACCGCCGCCGCCGCCGCCGCCACCTTTGTAGCCGCCACCGCCGCCACCTTTGTAGCCGCCGCCACCACCACCCCGGCGATCTCCGCCGCCGCCGCCACCGCCGTAGCCACCGCCGCCACGGCGTTCTCCGCCGCCGCCACCGTAGCCACCGCCACCGCCGCCGCCGCCGCCACCACCACGGCGTTCTCCGCCGTAGCCACCGCCGCCGCCACCACCACCGGAACGGAAGCCGCCCGGCTTGGCTTCTTTCGGTTCAGAAGCGTTCACGCGGAGCGCGCGGCCCTGATAGTCGTAGCCGTTGAGCGCCTCGATCGAGGCATTCAACTGGCTCTGGTCACCGAGGGTGACGAAAGCAAATCCCTTGGATCGGCCAGTCTCACGGTCGGTGATGATTTTTACCCGTTCGACAGGTCCATAAGCGGCGAAGAGGCCTGAAACGTCTTCTTCTGTAGCGGTGTAGGGCAGGTTGCCCACGTAGATGTCCATTTTCGTCTATTCTTTCGTCACGCCATCACATTCATCACTTCCTGAGACCATGGCGTGGGAGACCAGACGAAGCGCGTCCATCCGCGATTTTGCAAAATGAACGCCATGCCTTTAGCCACCGAACCTGGGTCTGGCAAGGATTGATTTCCCGCCCCTCGGAGTCGGTTTTTCAAATCCATTGACGCCGTGATCGCCTCCGACAATCGTTTTTCCGATGACCGGAAAGCGAGGACTGACGCAGGATCACGCGGCGAGCATGCTGGGTGCGGAAAGCCTCGAAGCGATGGCGGTGCGATTGCTGCCGGATTTCAATGGCCTGCCGGCCACGGATGCTGGCAGCGCACGGGTCAGCCGTGAACGGGCGCTGGAGCTCTGGCTGCGGACGGGCGCTGACCCGGCGACGCACGAAATCTTGTTGGGCGGAGCTTGCGATCCG